>VGOP01000003.1 GCA_016875875.1 Chloroflexota bacterium
CCAAATCGCTCCTGATGTCCGCTGGGATGTCCTCTCGGTCCATAAGCAACTGGGCATAGCCAGTGACTGCGGTGAGAGGATTATTTATCTCGTGGGCAACGCCGGCTGCCATCTCGCCCACAGAAGCCAGGCGGCTGGTAGCTTGAGCCTTTAGCTCCAGTTGTCTCCTGTCATCTTCAGCCTGCTGGCGCTCGGTAATATCACGACCGACGCCCCGAAAACCGATAATTCCCCCTACCTGGCTGCGCAAAAGAGAAACGGAGGCCTCGGCAAATCCTACGCTCCCATCCTTTCTGATGACTTTCCAGAGAAAGCCTTTATTCGGCTCGCCCGTTCTGAAGACCTGGTTAAAAGCCTCATACACGTGCTTGACATCATCTTCAGCCGTAAAGCCCCGATAATTCACCCCCAGTAGCTCCTCCATGGAATATCCCAGGTTGCGGCACGTAGCATCATTGACGAAGGTGATATTGCCGGCAAGGTCTACCTCAAAATAGCTATCCTCCATTTGTTTGAGTATAGTCCGGTATTTTCCCTCGGATTGCCGCAGCGCCTCCTCTGCCCGCTTGCGCTCGGTGATGTCACGGGAAATCCCTATTAGCCCGATAGGACGACCATTCTCATCACGCAGGAAGGTCACTATCATTTCCACCCAGACCGTAGAGCCGTCTTTGCAGGTATGTTCAAGTTCTAGCATACGCGATCTAGTCAAATCCTTCTGTTCCGTGCCTTCTATGGCTAGTTCCTCCTCAAAAGCCTTCATAACCACCTCAAGTGAGGACGGAGTAAAGATTTCCTCCACTGACTGAGACATAACTTCTTCAGCGGTATAGCCCCGGACCTGCAAAACAGATGGGCTCATATAGGTGAACTGCAAATTCATATCCATGGTCCAGATGATGTCTCTGGCATTCTCGGCGAGCAAGCGATATCTCTGTTCGCTCTTTTGCAGCATCTCCTCCGCCCGCTTGCGCTCGGTGAGGTCGCGGGCAATTCCCTGACACGCGTAAAGTTTTCCCTCGCGGTAGATAGCAGATGCTGTGGCCTCCACATCCACATACCCACCATCCTTACGCCTCAGCCTGAACTCATATGCCTGTCTCTGAGTCCCAGTATCTCTCACCTCTTCGAGGGCGGCCAAAGCCTTAGGTAACTGGTCTTCGCTCAATAGGGAAGCAAAATTGAGACTAGGGATGTCTTTTCTGTCATAACCCATCAATTTCAAGGCTTCATCGTTGGCGTCGAGAAAATTGCCTTCAAAATCATGTAAGTAAACGCAATCAGGTGAGCGGTCGAACAACGCCCGATACCGCTCCTCGCTCTCCCGCAGTGTCTTTTCCGCCTGCTTGCGCTCGGTGATATCCTGCGCGATCCCTCTGATGACTAATGGATTGCCTGCCTCGTCCAAGATGAGTTCACCCGCTTCGGCCCATACCACGCGCACCATCCCGTCGGGCCAGATGACGCGGTATTCCAGCGGCATCGGCTTCTTGTCTTGGGTTACCGAAAGGTTTGCCCGCTCGACTGCAGCGCGGTCATCAGGATGGATGGCGCGGGCAATAACATCGGCTAAATCGCCGATGAAGTCGTCTTTATCAATGCCGAAGATACTATACATCTGCTCCGACCATTCCAACTGGTTGGATTGGATGTGCCATACCCAGTTTCCCACATTGGCGACTATCTGGGCTTTTTTCAGTTCGGTTTCAGATTCGCGAAGCCTCTCTTCCGCCCGCTTGCGCTCGGTGATATCACGGACGAATACAAACATCCGTCCACCGTCAGTTGACAAATAGTTGACACTTATCTCAACGTCAACAATCTCGCCATCCTTACGTCGGTGACGGGTTTCAAAGCGGTCGTGGCCAACCTCCTTTATCTTTCGGATGCGTTGGGCTGTCTCCTCTGGTTTCTCTACAGCTTCAACATCAGGTATTGACATATTTAGAAGCTCTTCACGGCTGTAACCTGTCAGATGGCAGTAAGCCTCGTTCACATCTAAGAAGCGCCCCTGCATATCCACCAGCCAAAAACCATCTATGGTGGTGCGAATGATAGCCTGGTACTCCTGTTCCCGGGCTTTGCGCTCGGTGATGTCACGGATGATTTCCTGGAGGTACGTTTTATTTTCTATCTTGATGCTCCGGCCGCTGACTTCCACAGGAAAAGTGGAGCCATCTTTGCGTTGATGTATGGCTTCTGCTATGATTGCGCCTTTTTGCTGGATTTTACGTAGCTGTGCCTGATATGTGGGTAGGCCTCCGGGTGATATGAGAGCCGCCAGCGGCAGGCCTAGCATTTCCCGTCGCGTGTAGCCGTATGCTTCAAGCGCCTGGTCATTAACTTCGACGATGTGTTGATCCTCAGCGATCAAGAGGATGATGTCATTGGCGTATTTCACCAGATACTCAAAGTGGCGGCGCAGTGCCTGAGCCTCAATTTCTGCCTGATACAATGTCTGATACACCAGCCTTTGCCTCCGCTGCCAGATGAGCCCGATGACGGCAATCGCAGCAGCCAGCAGTCCAGCGGAGAAAGCTATAATGAGACTAGACCCAAAGCGCCATGCCGAGAATGCCTCGCTGGTATCGATTTTGGCTACCATATACCACGGAGAATCGGGGATATGCTTCAGGGCAGCTAATACCTCTACTTCGCGGTAATCCTTGCCCTCAACGACTCCCTCTTTACCCAGGACAGCCATGACAGCGGGGGCTTCCTGTTGGTTCAGAGGGATTCTCAGTTTAAGCGCGGTGTCTTTCTGGAAGCGTAAATCGTTCAAAAACAACACCTGGTCGCCATCGCGTTCCACCAGCAAAATCTCGGCGGTCTCGCTTGGTACGGGCTGGGACTGTATCAGCGGATAAAGGTATTGAGAGGGGTCGATACAGAAAACCACGGCGCCTAATGCCGACTGCGAATCTTGCCCCCAGGGAAAGAGCGGCGCAATCACATCCAGATGTGGGGAATTGCTGTCCGGAGGATAATGGAAATCGACCATGACGGCTTTATGCTCTTTGATGGCAACTGCCAGTTGTGACAATGTCACATCGCTGAGGCGATGCACATTATCATTGAGGCTTAGAAGCACCTTACCATTCACGTCAACCAGCAGTATATCCTGGTATGGATATGATTTCGCTATGATTGCTAACCTGGCAAGAATTTTATTTTTAATCTCAGTGTCAGTCGGCGAAGCCACATACCTTTCGACCCCTTCTGTGAAGAATGGGCTTTCCACGAGCATATCGGCATCCATCAACCTTTCAGCACGCCACTCCACAATCTGCTCCGCCTTCAATTGAGCCACGATTGACAGTCCACTCTCAATACGCTGGCGCATCTGTTGCTCCTGGAAATAGTAAAATACATATCCTCCAAGCAAAATGACCACTGCCACCAGTGCTATCATCAGGTGGAACCTGTAAGGTGAAAGGGGACTTGTGCTTTTAGGGGTGCCGTTTAGCGGAGCTTTAAATTTTTCCTTACCCAGTGGTTTTCTTGCCACCGTCTCCTCCTTACAAGAGAAGTTGCAGGTTAAATACGCAATCTGTTGCCACAAACAAAAAGGGGCAGGCGAATACCATTTTGAAATCCGACCATCGTGTATTCGCTTTGCCCTTCTCCATGCTCATGCCCACCTGCACGCCTTACAAAACGAGAGCCTATAGCTAAGCTATGTCATCGTCTCTCTTTATTCATTCTATTGTGCTCGCATATAGTTGTCAACAGATAGAATGTACCAACACCCACGTGTCATCGCGAGCGGTTGTAGGGACACACCTTTAGATCTATCCGCTTTGGCTGATTGTCATGGCAAAGGGCTGGCAATGACAACGAATATTATAGGTGTATGACCTGTGCCAGATTATAGACACGCGGTTGCGGGGTTCTATGAGCTGATACTATTGCCTAACTGGTGGAGCTGAGGGGATTCGAACCCCTGACCTCCTCCGTGCAAGGGAGGCGCTCTCCCAATTGAGCTACAGCCCCGTATGCTAGTTCATTATACTAGCAAGCAGCTCGCCTTAACAAGCTCGGCTTGGCGTGTATTTTAGCTGGTGTTATACATATTAATGTGGTGGTATAATCTACCAAATGCGTTTCACTGTGAGCGGCAGGCACGGGAAATTACTGACTACCCTCTTAGCGGGGGGCCTGGGGAATCTCCTCGCCCTTTTATCCACTTCGCTTATATCTACACAACCACAAATCGCCTTCGATTTGTCACATCTGGCGACCTTTGCCATCGCCATACACTTCGGGCCGTATTACGGGTTGCTTGCCGGAGCTACGGTAGCCATATATCCCTATGTTAAATTTGGCGTTCTGGGCGCCTATGGCCCCGTGGTAGGACTTTCCATAATAGTCGGCAAAGCGATGACAGGGCTAGTCTGCGGAGTGCTGGCCCGCAGGATGCGTCCCTACCTTGCTGTGCCACTCTCCTTTATACCTGAATCTCTGTTTACCCTTGCTTTTCTAAAGGCGGTACAGGTATGGATGCTGCCGGATGCACTGACGGGGAATACGATTTCAGACATACTGATCAAAGGCTGGGTTGAGGTTCTAATCATGTCGTTTATATTAGAGACGGTGACTCGCAGGCATGTTGTTGAGACTGCCGTACTACTGCTGGAGATATTTATCATAACACTTTTGGTGCATAAGGAGGGGACGCATACGCTGGCCCTTTTGCTGGTGACGGTCTTCGTTATCATGATTACCATCGATTTGATCGGGCAGTATCGAGGTAAAGACAAGAAGGGTGCCAATGGCTTCAAGTAGCATGTGATTTAGATTAAAATATAGTTAATTAAACTATCAGGAGGGGGATTATGAGCAAAACCAATGAGAATCTGCAAGAAGCGTTTGCCGGAGAAAGCCAGGCCAGTCGCAAATACCTGTATTTTGCTGAGAAAGCTGACGAAGAGGGGCATAAGCAGATAGCAAGATTATTTCGCGCTGCATCGGACGCTGAGACAGTCCATGCCCGGAACCACTTAAAGGTCATGCAGGGGATAAAGTCAACCAAGGACAACCTGAATACGGCAATCGGTGGGGAGAACTACGAGTTCACCAAGATGTACCCCGAGTTCATGAAGCAGGCTGACGCCGAAGGTGATAAGAAGGCGAAAGACAGCTTCGACCTGGCGAATACGGTTGAGCAAATTCATCACCGCCTATATCAGGCTGCTCTATCTTTGTTAGAAAAAGGTCAGGATATGACTGAGCAGCCAATTTATGTTTGCCAATACTGCGGCAATACAGTCGAAGGTGAAGCTCCTGATAAATGCCCCGTCTGCGGAATGCCCAAGAAGATGTTCAAGCGAATCGACTAGATGCTGCATCCCAACAGCAATTCAAATAAAGGAGGTGAGCTATGTCGAAGAAGATGTCTGAAGAGGAAATCCGCGAAATAGCCACGCAGAGGGTGCGAAGAAGGAGGGGATTTTACTCCCATCTGACCGCATACGTCCTCGTCAATTTGATGCTTGTAGCCATCTGGTACTTTACAGGCGCAGGTTATTTCTGGCCGATGTGGGTGATGCTGTTTTGGGGAATAGGGTTAGTGTTCAATGCCGTAGCCGTCTTTGTAAAAAGTGATATAGGGTCAGAGAGGGCAGCGGTAGAAAAAGAAATAGAAAAAATCAAAAAAAGCGGCACTTAGCTTTAGAACTCATCTGCCCAAATAGGCGAATAAGATTAGCCACCTGGCAGAGCAGTGTGGACAGTTACCGAACTTTGCTTTGAGAGGAAACTGTTGGCTACGGGTCTACAGCAGTCGCTCCGCTGAAATGTTAATTGCGCTGGCAGGTATATATTAAAGTGAATAGATTTCTTTGCCAAAAGTATGGACCCAATTCTTATTTAGAGCCTCTATTGCCCCTTTGGTTTCGTCCACTCCGATGATGACTATGGGCTGTCCGCTTTCGCCCCTGCCTAGATAGGTATAGAAATAGAGAACATTAATTTTAGAATCACGCAGTGGCTTTAGCACGGCCTGGAGACCTCCGGGATGATCAGGGACTTCCACTGCTATTACATCGGTTTCGTGTACAGAATAGCCTTGGCTTCTCAGCACGTTAGCCGTTTTCTCCGGGTTATCCGTTACAAATCTCACAGTACTAAAATCGGATGTATCAGCCACTGAAATAGCTCTGATGTTTATTCCCTCTCTTCCCAGACACTCGCTCACCGCCAAGAATTTACCGGGCACATTTTCCAAGGTTACTGAAATCTGCTTTACGGACATTGATTACTCCTCGATTAAATATACTTAACTCATTTTAGAAAAGGCCATATCCTGCCCTTAAGGCCTTTTCGTTAATAGCTAGTAATTTTTGTTTCATGCCTAGAATATCCTTCAGCGTTTCAATCACGCTAGACAGGGAAACCAGGCTGCTCCTTTTGGTGAATGCGCCCAGCATCACCATGTTGGCAGCTTTCGGATTACCCAACTCTTCGGCAATACTATTTGCTGGCACCCTAACGATATTAATGTCACCTCTTGAGATTGCAGATTCTACCAAGGAGGAATTGATGAAAAACAAACCACCTGACTGAATTTGGTTCTGGAATCTAACTGCAGAGGGTTGATTCATGGCAATAATAAATTCGGGTGATGAAGCCACCGGAGATGCGATCTCATCATCTGATATGACCACGGTGCAATTGGCAGTACCGCCACGGACCTCAGCGCCATAGGAGGGCAGATAGGTTACATTTTTGCCTTCGAGCATTGCTGCCTGGGCTAAATTTAGCCCCATGGACATAACACCCTGACCTCCAAAACCGGCAATGACCGTTTTAATCAGCATCACCTCTCTCCGTGATGTCTTTTATCACACCTAACGGAAATACCTTTGTCATTTCTTTGTCTATCCATTGCCATGCTTCATAGGGGCTCATCTTCCAATTGGTGGGGCAGGGGGATAGTATCTCCACCATGGCGAAACCAAGCTTGCCAAGTTGCACCTGGAAGGCCTTGTGGATTGCCTTTTTGGTTTTTCGGATATTGGCTGGGGAGTTTACCGCCACCCGCTCTATGTAAGCCGCACCCTCAACTAGGGCCAAAATTTCGCTCATCTTTATGGGATGACCTTCCAAAATAGCATCCCGTCCGTAAGGCGTAGTGGTCGTCTTCTGCCCCGAAAGTGTAGTTGGGGCCATCTGCCCACCGGTCATACCATAGACGGCGTTATTGATGAAAATGGAGGTTACATTTTCTCCTCTGTTGGCAGCGTGTATAGTCTCGGCGGTACCGATGCCAGCAAGGTCACCGTCACCCTGGTAAGTGAAGACAACTGCTTCAGGGAAAGCCCGTTTGATGCCGGTAGCCACGGCAGCACCCCTCCCATGTGCTGATTCCGCCATATCCACGTCGAAATAGTAGTAAGCAAAAACAGAACAGCCTGGAGGTGGGATGCCGATGACTTTATCCTGAAGGTTCATTTCGTCAATAACTTCACAGATAAGTCTATGGATAATAGAGTGCCCACACCCCGGGCAATAGTGGAAGGTATTTCTCTTCAGCGATTTAGGCCTGGTAAATACTTTCTTCACTTATTCAATCCCTTCTGATAATAAAGACGTGAGATCACCCGAGCCACTTCGCTTGGTGTGGGAATTACCCCTCCCGGCCTTCCATAGAAGGAGACTTCCCCTTGTCCTTCCAGAGCCAATTGCACATCTTCCAACATCTGCCCCATGTTCATCTCGAAGACCAAGAATTGCTTCACTCCCTTCGCCAATTCCTTCGCTGCTTCGTAAGGGAACGGCCATAGAGTGATCGGCCTCAGCAGTCCAACCTTTAAACCTTCCGTTCTTACCGTCCTGATAGCTCCTTTAGCAATACGGGCTGCTATGCCAAAAGCAACTACTATTAACTCAGCATCTTCTGCCAAAAATGTTTCATAGGCAGTCTCATCTCTTTTGATTAACTCGTATCTTCTGAATAAGCTCCAGTTGATCTCCTCCAGTTCGGCTGGATTTGAGGTAAAGGTCTTTATAAATTTGCTGGGACGTCCCCTTGCGCCCCTCAGTGCATCACTCCTGATTGGCAATTCTGCTGGGGCTTCATGTTTGAATTCCACCGGCTCCATCATCTGGCCTAGAATGCCATCTCCGAGGATAATGACGGGAATCTTGTATTTGTCAGCGAGGTCAAAGGCTTTATGTGTGAGGTCTGCCAGCTCCTGGACTGATGAAGGCGCTAAAACAATTGTCCTGTAATCTCCATGACCTCCACCTCGAGTGGCCTGAAAGTAGTCTGATTGAGCAGCAACTATGCTTCCTAATCCCGGACCACCTCTGGACATATTGGCAATGACTGCTGGAAGCTCGCAGGCTGCTAGATAAGAAATTCCCTCCTGTTTTAGACTGATACCAGGACTGGATGAAGAGGTCATTGTTCTGACCCCAACCAAGCTGGCTCCATAGACCATGTTTACAGCAGCAATTTCACTCTCTGCCTGAATGAAAGAGCAGCCCTTCCTTCGGCTCAGATGAGTAGCCATATACTCGGTCAGCTCGTTCTGAGGCGTTATGGGATATCCGAAGTAGCTTTGGCAGCCTGCTCTGATGGCTGCTTCTCCGATAGCTGCGTTCCCGGTCATGAGGACCTTAGCCACGATACACCTCTATTGCTACTTCCGGGCAGACCAATGCACAAATAGCACACCCAGTACATTCGCCATTGTCATTAAATACAGCCGGCAGATAGCCATTCATATTTAATTTATCAGAAAGAGCAATAATGCCCTTGGGGCAGAAAGAGATGCAAAGTTCACACCCTTTGCACAGATCACGGGAAATTTCAATAGATCCTTTCATTTTAGGCTCTATTCTTAGAAGTTAGCACAGATTCACTGAAAATCGGATGAGCCGCGCAAGATTCGTATAGCTCTCTATTCCAGTTTTCCTATAATTGTATGCACAAATGTCCGTAATGACAAGTTTCTCGATATAACCAGTATCCAAAAAGGGCGCTGTCATGGCGCTAAAAGGAGAATTAACAATGAAGCGGAGTGCACTCCTCAACCGAACAAATACATCATATTTGGACCATATCAGTAGTTTTGCCTGAGAATATCGACCCCCTCTGATTTATCTGGCTATAGAGCTCCCTTTTTTTCACGGAGGGCCAAATTAAGAGCCAGAAGTACACCACCTAATCCAGCACCGAAAAGAAATATGGCGTGGAAACCAAGAACAAAAGCCTTCGGAGGCAATGAATGAGCGGTAATACCTGCAGGCAAAATGCCCTCACTCGCAATCACTGAAAGAAAGATGAGTGTAAAAACTGCTATGCCCATCACTGCCCCGACATTCCTCATCGTGGTCACAAGACTGTTCATTACACCTTCACCGCCTTTGGCACTCATGCCCATGATGAGATTGAAGTTTGCCGGCATTATAAGCCCGATTCCAATTCCTTCAAGAGCTAGAGCTATGATTATGTAATACAGTTCTGTCTTGGTGCCCATTATGGCAAACATAAGGAAGGCCGTGATGAGCACCGCAGACCCGAGGATACAAATGGGACGAGAGCCAATTCGGTCAGAAAGGAAGCCAGCTATCGGACCGCAAACCATCATGAAAATGGTAGGCACCAGCAGGATAAGCCCGGCGATGTTGGTGGCAAAACCTTTTTCAAGCTCAAAATAGAAGGGAAAGGCATACCACGAACCCTGGCCCACTAGAAGAATAAGGAGCGCAATAGTTACTGTCATAGCGAAGTTCTTATCCCGAAAAAAGTTAAGATCGATTAGAGGGAACTGAGTCCTTTTTTCGTTAAAAATGAAACCAGCCCATGTCGCCACGGAAATGATGATGCTTATAAGGATGAGCCAGGATAACCATCCAACGTTGTTTCCCATATTCAAGAAGAAAATAAAGCTGACAAGGGCAACAAGGAGAAGGCAGGCTCCGGACATATCGAATTGCCCTTTCCTGAATCCCCGGGTATCTCTGGGCAGTACGACAATGCCGAGTATGATAGCGATGATACCTACTGGGACATTTATAAAGAATATCCAGTGCCAGCTATAAAACTGGGAAATGAAACCGCCAAGAGGTGTACCAGCAGCGAGACCTACTGCGGCGAAGGTGGTAAGCACACCGAAGGCAGTGCCGCGAATTTTCCCTGGCAAGTATCTGACTATCATGGCTCCACCGATTGCCTGCAGCATTGCAGCTCCGATCCCCTGAAGAACACGAAAGCCGATGAGTAGATATATTGTTGAAGACAAGCCACATAACAGCGAACCTAGTGTAAAGATGGCAAAACCTGCGACATAAATCTTTTTGTAACCACGAATATCTGCAACTCTGCCGAAGGTGATGAGTGTACTCGAGAGAACAAGCAAGTATGCCATTGCCACCCAGGAAACAGTGGCTACATCACAATGGAAATATTTTGAAATGGTAGGAAGCGAGATATTAACGATAGTGGCGTCGAGAGCTCCCATGAATGAGGCAAGTGAGATTAAGAGTAAAATAAGCCATTGACGGGAGCTCCCTTTTGAATTATTAGAGTGACTCATTAAAAACAAGCCGCGAGGCAAGGAATGAGATGAGTGATATCTCTCTAAACCAAGACAATATAAACTAATCAACAAAATTCCGCAATATCGTTGATAATCAGCCAGGGCATATATTGATACTGGACAATACTATCTTGACTCGGCTGCTCCCTTAAATGTATGATATGGCAAGAAATATTGTGCACAAATTATATGAGCACCAAATATTATAAGGAGGAAATATAATATGACAGAAGAGGTCTATAAGAAACTGGCTGATGCGCTTAATGCCCGCAGCATGACGTATCCCTCCATACCTTGCGAAGAGTTCTACGTTTTGGCTAAAGAGCTCTTTAGCCCGGAGCAGGCCGAGATTGCCTCAAGCATGCCCCTCGATCCAGTGACAGATGAGGAACTTGCCAGTAAGATGAAATTGGGTGATGTCGGTCGACTAGGAAAGCAGCTAGAGGAAATGGCAGACAAAGGCCTGGTGCGGGTCAAAGAGAGCGATGGCAAAAGATTGTATGAGTTCATGCCCCTCGTGCCGGGCATTATTGAATTACAGTTTATACACGGCCGAGTTGACGAGCGCACCAAGCGTTTGGCGCAACTCTTTAGAAGCTATGCCAAGGCGCTGAAGAACCTGATGATGACAAGCGCACCACCTGCCAGCGTCGATATGGCTGCGGCTAGAAAAGTCTCAGTGGAGGAGGAAATCCATGAACTTCCCACGATTTTGCCTTATGACGAGGTCATGAAGCTTATAGATACGACGGAGTATATCGCCGCAGGAACTTGCGTCTGCCGACATCAGGGTGACCTGATGGATAGGCCTTGTGACAGACCAAAGGATAACCTGTGCATGATCTTCGGTCCATCGGCACAGTTCGCCAACAGTCATGGCTTCGTCCGTCTCCTTTCCAAGGAGGAAGCCCGACAGAGAATAGACGAGGCGGAAAAAGCCGGCCTCGTCCATAATTATGCCAACAGTCACGATAGATATCTCGATCTACTGTGCAACTGCTGTGGCTGTCACTGCTTTATATTAAGGGGTGCCAAGCGGTCTCCCGTGCCCAGTCAGGCCTTCATCGCCAACTGGGTTATCGCCATAGAAAACGATGCCTGCGTTGGTTGCGGTGCCTGCATTGACAGGTGCTGGATGGAGGCCTTGAAAATGGAAGGCGATTTGGCACTGCGTGATGCCAACCGCTGCATCGGCTGCGGTATATGCAGATATGTATGCCCAACCGACGCTATGAAACTGGTGCGCAGAGAAACAGTCGCTGCGAAGAGCTAAGATAGCTTCACTAAGAACAACTAGGGGAGATATATACCGTTCCATAATATCTTTCGTGCTGTTCCAAATGCTTGGCTTGCCATATCGATAGTTTTACACCATATAGCCCTTGACTCCCAAGACAATGCCCCGATAACCTTAGGCACTAGATGACAGATAGAGGTGGAGAATGAATCTAGCAAGGCTAATGGAAGATAATACTGCAAGGTTTGGTGAATATGAGTTTGTCTACTTTGAAGGGCAGTGGCATACCAATGTTGAAATGAACCGCATTGCTAACCGGTTAGGCAATGCCCTGAAGAGCCTGGGAGTTAGGAAAGGAGACCGGGTAGGTGTTCAGTTGCTGAACTGTCCCCAGCTAATACAGACATTTTTCGCTACTTTCAAAGTTGGGGCGACATTAGTTCCGGTGAACCCGTCGCTGCGTGCACACGAACTTACCTACATGTATCAGGATGCTGGTATGGTAGCCTTAATCAGTAGCCTAGACTACATCGACATGATAAGAGAAGCTTGCCGCGAGGTGCCCCTGCTAAAGAATGTAATCTTGATCGGAGAGGAAATTCCGCAGGATGCCATATCCTACGACAAAATCATTAAGCAGAGTTCAGATGAGCTGGTCACGGAGGACACTGATAACGACGACCTGGCTGTCATACTTTACACCGCCGGCACCACAGGAAGACCAAAAGGAGTCATGCTTACACATTATAACTGGTATACTAACATTTCCGGGTATTATGAATTGGTATTACTGGATAACAGGGGCATCACCCTAAAGGGGAGGATTAGAGAGAGGGATGTCAGACAGGGCAAAATAGTTAAGAAGGAAGTAGAAGTTTTTGGCGTAGACCGGAACCGCATCTGTCTAATAACTCTGCCTCTATTCCACGGGTACGGTATATTCGCGGTGAATCTTGAGTTCCTGACTGGAGGCAAGCTAGCCATACTTAGGCGGTGGGATGCCGAAGAAGCGATGAAGTGTATTGAGCAATTCAAGGTCACTGAATTCCGCGGCGTGCCCACCATGTATATCCAGATACTTAACCACCCCGGCGCCGGGAAATATGATTTGAGCTCCCTGCAGACCTGCGTCTGTGGTTCTGCGCCTATGCCTCTGGAGGTGGCTCGCAGGTGGAGGGAGAAATACGGTATTGATATCTGGGAAGGATATGGGCTGACTGAAGCCACCATTGTCAATTGTAGTAATTTAGCCGGAAGACGATTGCCCAAATATGGCTCCATTGGCAAATGTTACCAGAAGTGTAATAGTATCAAGATATTCGACCAGAATGACCAGGAGCTTCCCTCTGGAAAAATAGGAGAGATAGTTATCAAAGGTCCGGGAGTTATGAAGGGTTACTGGAATAAACCTGAGGAAACAGCAGAAGTGCTTCGGAACGGCTGGCTTTACACCGGTGATGTAGGGTATACCGACGAAGATGGCTACATTTATCTCACCGAGCGAAAGAAGGACCTTATCATCCGTGGAGGCGAGAACGTTTACCCCAAGGAAGTAGAGGACGTCCTTCATAAGCATCCTCAGGTCCTGGAAGCTGGAGTTGTTGGCGTTCCCGACCCGGTTTACGGCGAGGAGGTAAAAGCATTCGTCGTCCTAAAGACTGCAGGGGCAGCCAGTGAGAAGGAGCTCGTAGACTTTTGCAAGAAGCATTTGCCCACTTATAAGAGGCCGAAATCAATCCACCTCATGGACTCATTGCCAAAGAGTGCAGTTGGCAAGATATTAAGAAGAGAGCTAAGAACAATGGGGTGAGTATCATCCTTGATAATCAACCAAGAAATACATCTCGATAGCTGCTGTCCGCTGCTTGACACCTATTGTTGAACTAAATACAATGTCGAATTTCAGGGGGTGATATCATGAGCGAAACTATTGGTTTGTTGTTCCCGATCGACAAAAAACACTGGTGGCAGGTGGCGGTGCGGGGGTTCATTGCCTTACTGTTTGGCATTTTGCTCCTTGCCTGGCCCGGAGTTAGCCTATTTATATTTGCCATTCTCTTCGGTGCCTTCGCTTTCGTAGATGGTATCTTCACACTGGTGGCTGCGGTTAACTACACGGCTGGGGCAGGACAGCGCACCTGGCTATTTATCCGGGGCATTTGCGGTATCATCGTCGGCATCGTTACCTTTTTCTGGCCCGCAATTACAGAGGTGGCATTAGTGCTCCTTATTGGCGCCTGGGCGCTGGTCACCGGCGTAATGGAACTCAATTTTGCCTTCAGGTCTGTCAGGGAAACAGGCGCCAGATGGCTATTTGCCATAAGCGGCATCCTTTCCATAATTCTAGGTATCCTGTTACTGATACGTCCTATAGCTGGCATCATTGCAGTAATATGGTTAATAGGGGCTTACGCCGTGATAGCCGGCATACTGCTTATCATCCTCGGGTTCAGGCTGCGCAGCCCAAAAGCTAGTTAAAAGATATTAAGAATAGGCGCGCATTAACCTCTTCGTTAGCTTAATCGGCGTTAAAGAGACTGGTAATCCAATGGGTTTGTTTAGTGGAATTTTACCTCAGGCTAACCATGCCATAAACGAAATTACAGCAATAAAACCCAAAAGCTAGACAATAGGTAACACGTACGAATGGTGGGCGATAGTGGACTTGAACCACTGACCCCCTGCGTGTAAAGCAGGTGCTCTAACCACTGAGCTAATCGCCCAAAATGGTACGCCTGGTGAGATTTGAACCCACGACCTCAGCCTCCGCAGGGCTGCGCTCTATCCGCTGAGCTACAGGCGCATGGTGCCGAAGGTGGGATTTGAACCCACATATCCTTTCGGACACTACGTCCTGAACGTAGCGCGTCTGCCATTCCGCCACTTCGGCCTGGGCAGTACTGGATTTGAACCAGTGACCTCTTGCGTGTGAAGCAAGCGCTCTAACCGCTGAGCTAACCGCCCGAAACATACCTATTTTAGTCGGAAAACGGAGCTTTGTAAACTAAGGCTTTATGGGGTAATCATCTTGGGCGGCACGAGATTCTTCGGTCGCTCCGCTCCCTCAGAATGACAACAGCGAAGCGCTTAGAATAACAGAAGGCGAAGGGCTGGCAATGAAACGGCGATTTACCTATTGCGCCAGATGATAATGACCCCAAAGGCCACACACCAGGCATTTATGAAAGCGTTCAAAACCAGGTCCAAAACAGAGGCGAGGTAAATACCGTTCTGAAGGTTAAAGCTGAAGTCCAACAGCCCGAGGAAGATAAGCCCGCCGGCAGCAATGAGTGAGAGAGTCCTTCCCAGCGGATTTTGCCTCAGCAAGAGGATTCCCGAGACGAGGAGCAGAAAAGCGAGACAGATATCGGGCAAGGGAAAGGCATGCTCGTAGGCAAAATAGCACTGGGGAGGGTTTTCTGGGGCTAGGCCGACGGTAAAGAACGCTATCCAGAAGAGTATGAGCCCGGCTGCGGTGACTATCTCTAATATCGGTATTACTCTGTCCTTATTAGTATTGCTCATTCTGTTCTCCTACACCTATTGGTGCTAAAGCTTCTTTGCCTGCACCTTCTTTATGCTGCTGTCTATCACGAACTCAACCAGCCCAGGGAGCAGGCGCTTCAGCAGGAATATCGACTTCCCATCAAAGCCGGGAATAATATACTTTTCCTCTTTTCTCATACCTTTAAGCAGGGCATGGGCCACTTCATCCGGCTGCCTAAGCTTGGCACCAGCAGAGATGGCTTTGGTCTCCTCTGGTTTCGTCTTGTTTTCCTCGTGGAAGCCCGGGGTATCCGTATCTGGCGGACAGAGCACAGACACCCTTATGCCGTATCGCTTCAGCTCGCTCCTCAAGGCCTCAGAAAAACCGATGATGGCGAACTTGGAAGCACTGTAATCGGTATAGCCGAAAAGGCCGATGAAACCCGCTATAGAAGACACATTCACGATGTAGCCGCCACGTTGCTTCATATAAGGCACGAGCGCGGAAGTGGTGTGCCATATCCCGTAGAAGTTTATCTTCATGGTCTCGTCGAACTGTTCATAGGTTACTTTTTCGAAGACAAAAGGGTAAGCTCGCCCGGCGCAGTTGATAAGCACATCAGGCACGCCGAATTCAGCTACAGCCCTGGACATGACCACCTTAACCTCATCCCAATTAGAAACATCCGTTTGCCTGCAGGCAAACTGCTGCGAATTGGAAACCTTATTGCCCTGTATTTCCTTAAGGGCTTGTTCGAGGTGGTCTTTTCTCCGGGCAAAAATGATGATGTGGGCACCTTCTGCCGCCAGTACTTTCGCTGTGGCCAGGCCGATGCCACTGGAGCCACCGACAATATAAACTATCTTCCCACTAAAGTCCTTCATATTACTTCTGTTTCTTACTTCTGTTTCAGCGTTGTGAGGTCAAGGGTCTTCAGCCAGGCCATCGTCTTATTGAATCCCTCGCTGTAAGAAATTTTTGGCTTCCAGCCTAGCTCGCGCTCAGCCTTGGCTATAGAGAACCTGAGCCTGGAACCGAGATTCTTCACCGTGTAGGTGGTAAGAAGAGGCCTGGTCTTCCTCCGCAGCAGTTTCCACATGAATTCCATCACCATCGCCGCCCCATAAGCCACGGAATATGGAATGTAGGTAGCGGTGGGAGGAACACCCAGCGATTTGGCGATTCCAGCACAAAAGCTCTCCAGCGTGGTATATTCACCATCATGCACCAGGTAAGCGTTGCCCACAGCACGTTTATCCTCAGCAATCAGCATCAAAAGGTCCACCAGATTTTCGATGTACGTGGGCCAGACGATGACATCCTTGCGCCAGAAGATGAGTTCCCGCTTCACTATGGCGTCGGCAAGGAGCGGCACAAAGGTCCTATCACCCTCACCGAAAACCCAGCAAGGATAGACCATAGTCACAGGAAGCCCATGCTCTCTGTAGTATCGCCAGCAAATCTTCTCGGCTTCGATCTTGGAGTCGGAATAAGGCTCATGCCAGGGCTGCAGCGGGAAGATTTCGTCCATTACTTGAGACTCATCCAGACCGAAGACATCGTTGGTGCTCATATCTACAAGTCGCGAGACTCCAGCCTCCAGACTGGCTTTGCAGATGTTCTCCGTACCGCCAACTGTGACTTCTTGAAATAGTCTCTTAGGTGCCCAGTCTGTAACCACTGCGGCGCAGTGGAAGATTATGTCCACTCCAGATGCCGCCCTTCTCACCGCTTCGTAGTCACGGATATCGCCGGTTACAATCTCCACGCCCTTGGATTTAAGCAGCGAAGCCTCTGGGTCGTCGGGGAGCACCAAGGCACGGACTTGATGCCCTTTGGAAAGATTGGCCTTAACCAGATGGCCACCAATGAATCCTGTAGCTCCAGTAACTAATACCCTCTTCACCTTATTCCCCCTAAAAGAGCTGTCATTTAGCTATTCTTTCTTAGCTGGTAACCGGCGTACGCTGTTCGATTTGCACCTGGGGCAGACCCGCTCCTGAAGCCCCTTTTTGTCATCGGTAGTCATTTTATATTCGAAGCCGCAGTGGAGGCATCTGAGTTGCTCTTCCATCTTACTCACACCTTCGCTGTATCGCCGAGCTCTTCCTCGACTTCCAACTCCTCTGCTGCCAGCTTCCGTTCGGAAAGCACCTTTCGGGCATAGGATATCTCCTCAGGCGTGACTTTCTGGCGCATCTCCTCAAGCTGGCGCATTATCTGAGCAAACCGGGGCCCTTCAGCAGCGCTTATCCATTCCAGTTGCAGCCGTTCAGGACGAATACCTAGTTTTTCCAGCTTGTCCCACAGCTTATCAGCCCGGCGCATAGTCCAGTGATTAGCATTGATATAATGGCAGTCACCTAAGTGACATCCGGAGAGTAGCACCACGGGGGCACCTTTTTTGAAAGCATGGAGAATGAAGCTCTCATCTACCCTCCCGCTGCACATGGTACGGATGAAGCGGTTATTTGGTGGGAATTGCATCCTGGATACTCCGGCCAGGTCGCTGGCGGCATAGCTGCACCAGTTGCACAAGAAAGTAATAATCTTTTGCTCAGAGTCTGTCTCCAGGGCAGCATCTATCTGAGCAAGCACCTGGGCATCACTGAAGTGTTGCATGGTTACGGCATCGAAGCGGCATTCAGCAGCACAGGTGCCACAGCCGGCACAGGCGGCAGCTATCAATTGAGCTCCAGACTTAGCCTTGACATCTACCTTTATTGCCCCATAAGGACAGACGCGGGCACAGACACCGCACGAGGTGCAGTTGTTAAGGTCTACTATCGCTTTGATAGCCTCACCTTTGATGACACCGGCATTGAGGAGGATGGAACTACGGGCAGCGGCAGCCCCGGCTTGAGTAACACTATCCTTTATGTCCTTGGGCGCTTCGACGCAGCCGGCGAAGAAGATGCCTGGCGTCGGTGCATCTACCGGCTTGAGCTTGGGATGAGCTTCCATTAAGAACCCATCGCTGGTTTGAGACAGGTTCAGAACACCGATGAGCCGCTTCAGGTCAGCCTTTGGCTCAAGTCCCACCGAGAGTATCACCATATCCAGCTCGTACTCCTCCACCCGTGCCGTTGTGGTATTCTCCACCTTGACGAGGAGATTTCTGGCCTTCGGGTCTTCCTTAATTTCGCCAGGTATGCCTCGGATGTAGCGTACACCAACCTCTCTGGAGCGGCGAACCAGGTCTTCAAATCCCTTACCGAAGGCGCGAATATCCATATAGAAGACGAAAATCTCGGCGTCCGGGTCATGCTCCTTGATGAGCAAACTGTCCTTCACTGTGTTCATACAGCACACGTTGGAGCAGTAGGGATAACCGCGGTTCTCCGTTCGTGAGCCTACGCACTGTATAAAGCCAATGCGCTTAGGGGTTTTGTGGTCAGTGGGACGTACCAGATGACCTTCAGTAGGTCCGCCTCCGCATATCAGCCTCTCAAATTCCATGCTGGTGATGACATTCTCAAAACGAGTATAGCCGTACTCATCAAGCTGAGTCGGGTCATAAACATCCATGCCGGTGGCTACGATTATGGTACCAACTTCAAGCTCTATTATCTTGTCCTGCATGTTCAAATCTATACACTTCTTCTCGCAGGCATCCACGCATTTGACGCAGGCGACAGGTTTGTTTCCCAGACAGTGCTCCATGTCGATGAGGAAAGCTGAGGGCACTGCTTGAGGGAAGTCGATATAGGCTGCCTTGCGCGAGGAAAAGCCCTGCTGAAATTCATCGGGTAGCACTACAGGGCAGACCTCAGCACACTTGCCACAGGCGCTGCATGAGTTCTCATCCACGTATCGGGCTTTCTTACGGACTCTGACTTTGAAGTTACCCACGTAGCCAGATACATCTTCCACGCTACTGTAGGCAAGCAGCCTGATTCTGGGATGGCGACCCACATCCATCATTTTGGGCCCGAGCACACATATAGAACAGTCCATTGTGGGGAATGTTTTGTCAAGCTGAGCCATAATGCCACCAATAGATGGCCTCTC
This sequence comes from Chloroflexota bacterium, assembly GCA_016875875.1. Taxonomy (NCBI): domain Bacteria; kingdom Bacillati; phylum Chloroflexota; species Chloroflexota bacterium. Next base: position 19,283 of record VGOP01000003.1, read on the forward strand.
CTCCACCAGATACACCTGATGTCCAGCATCAGCGAGGTCCAACGCCGCCTGAATCCCAGCCACACCACCACCGATAACCAAAGCAGCATCAGTCACCGGGATTTCCATCTCCTGCTGCGGCTGGAGAAGTCGAGCCCGGGCTACCGCCATTTTAACAATATCTGCAGCTTTTTTAGTAGCCGACTCGCGGTCATAGAGGTGCACCCAACTACAATGTTCCCTGATGTTAGCCATTTCCAGCAAATAAGGGTTAAGCCCAACCTCAGCTACGCACTTACGGAAGGTGGACTCATGAAGTCGTGGGGTGCAAGAAGCTATGACTACGCGGTTCAGTCTGTGTTCATTGATATGTCTGTTAATTTCTACCTGGCCGGGGTCAGCGCAGGTATACCGATTTCTCACCGCAACTACCACGCCAGGAAGCTCTTCTGCCGACCGCCGTACCTCTTCTGTATCCACAGATCCGGCAATGTTAAGCCCGCAATCACAAATAAAAACGCCTATCCTGAGTTCTTCTTCAGCCAATTAGCCTGCCTCCTGGTCCAGGGATCGGGCTGCCAAACTAGCCAGGTCCTGTATATCAATTTTGGGCATTTTCCCGTTTCGGCTTCGCTGGGTACATTTCAAGTGAATTTGGCACTTTGGACAAGAAGTCACCAGCATCCCAGCTCCGGTAGCCTCTGCCTGGGTAAGGCGCTCATCCTGTATCTGTCGGTTTGTTGTTCCACAATGTACCCAAGAGCTTGCCCCACAACACAGTGCTCTCTCCCGGCTCTGCTCCATTTCCACCAAACTCAGGCCGTCCACTGCGCTTAATATCAGGCGAGGTGAATCAAAAATCCTCAAGCCTCTCCCCAAGGTGCAAGGGTCCTGATAAGTAGCCTTTTCCTGTAGTTTACCAAGATGTAGCTCGCCGCTCTGTAGCAACGGAGCTACAGCCTCTGTCCAATATACCACTTCAGCGACTGTGCTGCCCAGCAATTTTGGATAGTCAACCTTCAACGAATAGTAACATTCAGGGCAGGTGGTGATGATTCTTTTGACGCCGAGGCGGTTAAATTCATCCACATTGGCCTGTGCCAGAGACACAAAGCTTTCTTTATCTCCCTGGAGGAGCAGGTCACGTCCGCAGCAACGCTCGTTAGCCAGAAGATTAAAGGATATTTTAGCGCGGTTAAGCAACCGCAGTGCTGCCTTCACACCCTTCAGCGTATTCACTCCTAGGTCTCTGAACATAATGTCGAAATAGGGCGCGCAGCCCACGAAAAATATGGTGTCATATTGTGCAGATAGCTTGATATCCGGCGTTAGCCAGCCCAGACGTTCCTGGTGCACGTTTTCTCCGTTCATCAGATGCATCATTGACTGTAATGCCCCGCCATGACTGCACTGCGCCTGAGTTCCCTTAATAAGTGCCTCAGTTCTCAAAATACGAATGAACTCCGGAAATTCTACGCGATAATTGCAACGCTCCAGGCACATATAGCAATTAACACAGGACCAGATTGTCTCATCCTGAAAATTCCGGTCTTTCTGCTCCATGTTTCTCTGGACTATAAGTCGTGGGTTGAACTCTGGATTATACCGAGCAACCGGACAGACCACCGTACATTTGCCGCAATCAAGGCAAAGATGTATTCGTGTATCCTTTATTTCCTGCTTGTCTTTAAACATTGCTGCTTGTATATCCTATCATTGAGCCTGCTCTATTTCGGCTATAAAGTTCTTCACCTGTTTCACAAAGCCAGCACCGTCACCTCGGGGTAAACGGGTAAGTTTGAGCTTTTTCAACCCCAAGCCCAACAACCCTAATACTCCGCGCGTCCTTTCATACTCTTTGACATTAAACTTGTCATCCTTCTCGTAGTAACAACCATCCGATTCACATCCTAAGAGCATCACCCCACCCGCTCCCAGCTCAAAAGCCTTAAGGATCAGACCTGAGTGCACACGAGAAAGACAACTCACCCTAACCACCTTTACCAATGGCGGATAGTTAAGACGGCTTTTTGCCGCTGCCTCAATGCAGCTAAGGCCGTCCCAGTTACAAGTAAAAACCACGATGTCGGCGTTGGTTCGGCTCATGTTGCCACACCAACCTTGCTAGATTTTTTCAACTGGGCTTCGAGCGTACTAATTATGCTTAAATCGTTTTGCACAAGCTGAGTTATAGCACCGGTAGGACATGAGGTGATACAAGCTCCGCAACCCAGGCACAGCATCGGGTTAATAACAGCATAAGCAGTGCCTAAGTCACAAATTTTCATCTCTATATAAGGACACACCGCAGCACAATCACCACAGCCACGGCACAGCTGTCTATCGATATCAACCGCAGTAACCCGCGGTCTTAGCATGCCCTGGCTCAAATAACTTGAGACTCTAGCTGCCATTGCCCGTCCCATAATAACCTGTTTCTCAGGTGACTCCAATGCGCTTGACGACACGATAAATATACCGGTGGGGTCTCCGATAGCGAATTCTCGTAAGGTAAAACCTAAAATTACCCTATTGTCCAGGTGAGTATTCCACGCCAGAATACGGCCGACGAGACTTGTCTTGAAAGTGGCATCAGCCTGAGCAAGTATTTTATCCAACGCTCCAGTATCCACTATCACTGCACCGGCTTTGATATTAGCTGTCTCCGATGGGTACTCAAGGATAGCTTCATAGTTTCCGGGCACACCATCAAGCCTTAATGTTCGGGGCCATGTCATGACAGATATGCCCAGTTTTACAAGCTCCTTTAACAGACTAGCTTCTTTTTCGAGGTATTCGTTGGGTTGCTTTCCCTTTTTTCTCTTTAATTCTGACTTGTATATGAGGGCTACCGAATAAGCCTGAGATGCCAGGCCTATTGCGGTTGCCAGACCGGAAAGCCCGGTGCTTATCACCAACGCGCCTTCGGTAATAGGGCGTCCCTTCAGTATCACCGGCAAGGTGTCTTGAGCCCGAACAACCCCTGAGCTGACTATCTCTATAGCCTTATGAGTAGCCTCCGCTGGATTGTCGCTATGCACCCAGGCGCATTGCTCGCGAATATTAACAAATTCCACAACTGTACTGTGATCTGCACCCAAGTATCGGCTCAAATATCCTTGACACCTTACTCGCTGTTCAGTGCAACTGAAGCAGACCTGTTCCAGATTGCAACACCGACAAGCGGCTACGACCAGCCTGCTTAGTTGCTCTTCTGCGGCCAAAGTCTTAATCTCTTGTGCTCCATATTCAGTGCATATCTGAGATAACTCCTGGACACAAGAAACGCCAGGAAGGCGTTGTATTTCACTGACCACCTCAGAAAGGTTAATTATAGAACTGATGCTGCCGCCACAGCGACACAGGACTACACCAGTACGCTCATCGCCAACACCGACCAGCCCCATCGTTTCTGGCTCGAAATTCAAGCGGCCGTCATGATTCCCCTCGGCATCTGCACCAGTTGGGACAGTCTTCTCTCTTAGCTTCAACTCTTGTGCTATATCCAGTGCAATTGCTGAAGCACGACTAAGTTCATCCCATAAATCTCCGTCGCTTTCAGCTTCTACAACGAATATACCTGGGTCGGAAATCTGAAGAGTTCTGCCTTGCCCAGCCTCAGACTGAGACAGGTCAGCCGTGCCACTGTTAGAAATAAAATTAACTACAGCTCCAGCTTCTATTTTCACCGACTCGATAGTATCCTTATGGGAGACTGCACTTACCTGGCATACACGCTCACATTCCAGACAACCACTACAGAAGGCACAGCTAAGACAGCGTTCAGCCTCCAGCTTTGATACCTCCGCAGACAGCCCTCTGTTAGTTTCCTCGAAACTGCCCATCCTATCAGCATGGGGAAGCGTGGGCATCTTAGTACGCTTTTGGGGCGAGACATATCTCTCCTTAATATCGACCTCAACCGGCTCAGGGCTCTCTAGGCTGCGGTCTTTCCTCAGGTCACGTCCGCCGAGATACCTGTCTATTGACTCCGCAGCTCGGAGACCGGCAGCCATAGCTTCAACAACAGTGTTAGGGCCGGTGATACAATCACCACCGGCAAAGATATCAGGTATGTTGGTCTGAAGTGTTAATGGATCCACACTTATAGTTGCATCGTCATTGAGCTTGATATCCTTTAATCTTAGTAGCCCTGTACTTGGTCGCTGTCCTATAGCCACAACCACATGGTCAGCATCAATGGTAAACTCCGAGCCCTCAATGGGCACAGGTTGGCGTCGGCCGGTAGCATCGACCTTCCCCAGTTTCATCCGCTGGCAGCGTATGCCTGTAACCTTGGCCCCATCTCCGATGATTTCAACAGGGACAGTAAGATAATCAATCAGCACGCCTTCTTCAAGAGCTTCCTCGACATGATCTTTTATGGCGGTCATTTCTTCTGACGTACGCCGATAAAGTATTCGCACAGTGCCTTTACTCCGTCTCTTCACTGCCCTTGCTGAATCCACAGCACTGTTGCCACCACCAATTACCACCACATTAGAACCGACAGTAGCACCTACCTTCAAATTGAGCGCAAAGAGCATTGAGATTACGTCGACAACACCTTCGAGGTCTTCACCGGGGATATTCAGTTTATTATTTAAACCAGCACCTATAGCCAAATAAAAAGCCCGGTAACCTTGTTCCCTCAGGTCGGAGAGCGTTATGTCTCGACCTACGATTACACCTGTCTTTATATCCACGCCCATAGCCTTAACTGCCTCTACCTCCCTCTCTCGCACCTCGCGGGGAAGACGGAACCGAGGAATACCTGTAGCCAGCATGCCACCAACCACCGCATGGGACTCAAATATAGTGGGCATATATCCTCGTCTGGCCAGTTCCCAGGCTGCTGCCAGCCCAGATGGCCCGCTGCCAACAATGGCTATTTTTTCTTCTCTGGGTTTGACTTGGCTTCTGCGGTTGTAATTAATGCTGCCAGATGCATTATCCGCAGCATAGCGATGCAGGGCCTGAATGAACACGGGGCTATCGACTTTAGCCCGCTGACAATCATCTTCGCATGGATGACTGCATACCCGTCCGAGTATCCCAGCTAACGGTGCAGCTTCGTTGATGAGATTTAGAGCTTCGTCCGCCTTACCTTTAGCCAAAAGACAGATGAAACCGGGCACATTGATACCGAGGGGACAAGCTGCCCGGCAAGGGGCGGTGTCGTTTTTATCTATGGAGTAAGCTGCCGGTATTGACTGAATCCCTACCAGTGGTGCATGGATAGCGCCGTGTGCAAGGGTCAAACTACCGTGGGAAAACGGTATTTTGACTGGGCATGCTTCCTGACATTGGCCACAACTAGTGCACAATTTCTCATCAACATATCGGGGCAGTTTTTTCACCTTTAGATTAAATTGTCCCCGCTTCTTGGTTACAGCTTCCACACAAGAGTTAGTGTAAAGCTTAACCCCGGGATGAGTGGCTGCCCTGAGTAACAGTGGCCAAATGCGGAATTGTTCATTAGCAGAAGCATCTTGCGAGCGGCTACTTCCATTACCGTCTAAACTCAATGCCTTGGTAGAGACAATGAGGCTAACCTCAGCGCCCATTTGGACTAGATTCAAAGCACACTGGGCTGCACCAACGCTATTACCAATTACTGCAACACCCCTTGCCATCGATACTATGCCTAGCTTTTCTTTCAATGCTTCAGTTTGTATTCATACCCCAGCGTGAAAGCTTTGATGTTAAATTCTCCCGTGCCTTTGGGCACAGTCGCCAGAATTGATTTTTTTAATGCTTCAGAAGAAACTACATCGCTGACTGCTGCGAGGAATCCAAGCATGATGATATTGGCTACTACCACCCTTCCCATCTCGCGGGCGAGATTGGTGGCCGGTATAGAAAGTATCTTAAAGTTCCGGGAGGTGTTTGGTTTTACCATGTCTGGGTCTATAATAACCAGTGCCTCTGGCCCGAGATTTGGCGTGTACTTGTTATAGGCCTCTTGTGACATAATAACCAGCACCTGTGGGCTTGCCACGTATGGATAGCCTACAGGCTCATCAGAGACCACCACTTCAGCACTGCAGGAGCCACCCCGTGCTTCTGGGCCGTAGCTTTGAGTAAGGGTGGCAAATCTCTCTTTCTCGTATAATGAAACCGCCTGCCCCAGAATTTGACCGGCAAGCACTATCCCCTGTCCGCCAGTACCGCTTAATCTTACTTCTATTCTGCTCAAGTCCCTTTCTCCAAGCAATCCCTCCCGAATCATCCGCCTCGCGCCCGCTATCGTTTTTTCGGCTTGCTTGCTCTGCCAAGCATCTGCTGGTAGCAATCCCACAAAGTAGGCCGTTCTATATCAACAAATTTACCTACCACAATGGGGCCATTTAGAGATAGCTCAACGTCTTTTGGGTCAGCCCCATCGCGGATGATACTTCTCTCTTGATAGCTGCGCATTTCATCTAGGCCACGTGGCAATTTATTTTGACGCCCGTAGACAGTAGGGCAGGGGCTGAGCACCTCTATAAAGCTAAAACCTGGTTTGGCCAAAGCTTCAGCGATTGACCTTTCCAGTTCTCGCAAATGCAACACTGTCCATCTGGCAACATATGTAGCACCACTGGCAGCAACCAGGTAAGGCAAGTTAAAAGGATACTCGAAGTTGCCATATGGTGAAGTGGCACTTCGAGCCTCGAGTGGCGTCGTCGGCCCCACCTGGCCACCGGTCATACCGTAATTGAAATTATTTATACAAATGACAGTCATATCGATATTACGGCGGGCAGAATGAATAAGATGGTTACCTCCAATGGCCACAATGTCACCATCTCCTGAAAAGACCACTACATTCAATTCCGGATTTGCCAGTTTGAGGCCGGTAGCGAAGGGGAGAGCCCGACCGTGTGTGGTATGAAAAGAGTCCAGCTTAATGTAGCCGGCTACTCTACCCGAGCAGCCGATTCCGGAAACCACAGATACTTTATCTGGATTCAGCCCAGCACGGTCAATAGCCCTGATAAAACATCCGGTCGCTGGTCCAATGCCACAGCCAGCACACCAAATGTGCGGTATCCTGTCTATTCTCAGATAGCAGTCTATAGGATTTGTATCTACTGTCAGCATCTTCATCATCTGGCTTCCTCTCGTATAGCCTCTAGAATCGTCTCGGGAAGGTGCACGCCGCCACCCATATGGGGCACCAGCCTAGCCTTAGCTTTGCCTGCAGCACACCGCTCCACTTCCCTAACTATTTGCCCATAGTTTATCTCTGGGACGACAAAGGCTTTAACTTTGGGTGCTAGCTTTCTAATGCGGTCTTCAACAAAAGGCCAAACTGTTATCAGCCGTAGCAAGCCAGCCTTTATCCCTTGGTCTCTTGCCTTCTGAACCGCATATCTAGCAATACGGGCGGATATGCCATAGCTAACCACGATGACCTCAGCATCATCAACATTTACCTCTTCATACCTTATTATGTCTTTGGCATTTAGCCGTATTTTATCCACGAGCCGTCGCACCAATCTGTCCTGAGCCTCTGCGGTCATTACCGGATAGCCTCTTTCGTCATGGGTCAGGCCGGTAACATGGAAGCGATACCCCTCACCGGCTATAGCCATCGGAGGCACAAGCCCCTCCTTGGAATCATATGGCAAGTACTCTTCCGGGGCTACCTTAGGGCGTGGTCTGTTGACCAACTCTTTTTGGCTGATCCGTTGCATGACAACCTTTTCACTCATATGACCCACCGCCTCATCAGCCATGAGCAGTACAGGTACCCGGTATTTCTCAGATAAATTAAATGCCGTAATGGTGAAGTCGAACATCTCCTGTGGAGAATCAGGAACAAGAGCGATGATTTCGTAGTGTCCGTGAGCACCCCACCTGGCCTGCATCATGTCCCCCTGTGCGACAAGGGTAGGTAATCCCGTAGACGGGCCTGCTCTCTGAACATTGACTACGACACAGGGCGTTTCCAGCATCACACCTAGGCCCAAATTCTCCATCATCAAGCTGAATCCCGGGCCTGAGGTAGCAGTCATCGCCTTTACTCCCCCCCAGGAAGCCCCAAGCACGGCGTTCATGGAAGCTATCTCATCTTCCATCTGCATGAAGACACCGCCTACCTGAGGAAGCCGTTCGCTCATCCTCTCGGCCACCTCGGTTGCCGGTGTGATAGGATAGCCGGCAAAAAAACGGCAACCGGCACTTATAGCCCCTTCGGCGCAAGCCAAATCGCCATTCATGAAGAATTCACCGCAGAGTACATTCTCCTTAGGCATGTGTTGCCTACACTTCTTTTTCTTCTTTCTCTTCCGTAGTTGGGTAAATCCCGAACTCGGGACATATTGCCTCGCAGAGACCGCAACCCAGGCATTTACTCTCGTCGACCACCTTGACCATGTCATAGCCCTTGGGACTGAGCTCATCAGTCATCTTCAAGACTCCGCGAGGACAAAATTCCGCGCAATAGCCACATCCTTTGCATCTGTCTATGTCAATGTGCACCTTGACTGGCCTAGGGGCCTTATCGGCTATATCGAAAGGCTTTCTCCACAATTTCATATCAGCACCGCTTGTAACTGTTATCTGGGGGTAGTATCCGCCCAGTTATAAAGAAATAACAGCCAGCACCGCTGGCCATAACCACGTTAAGAAAAAAGTATAGCAAATCTGTATCTACTTAACAAATAGTTGAGATTCAGCGATATTAAAGCTAAAATTCAGACAATGCGTAAGCTTTTTCTATTAGCTTTGTTATTACTTGCGCCTATGATAAGCTGCGCTCGAGAGTCTGAGCCTGTCCTTATACCACCTCCCACAGCGGATTTTGCCGCCAGTCCGGAAGAGGGGCTAGCTCCTTTGGCAGTTACCTTTACTGACTTATCAACAGGTGATGTTACCCGCCGGCATTGGGACTTCGGCGATAGGCAGTTCAGCAATGGGGCGGGGCCTAGCCATACTTATACTACAGCCGGAAACTACACCGTTTCGCTGGCAATAATGGGGCCAGGGGGAAGTGACGTAGAAACAAAAGTCGAATACATAAAAGTGGGCAGTGGGGTCATAAGCTGGAAGGAAGCAGGCAGCTATATCGGTCAGCACAGAGTGGTCGAGGGAATAGTCGCTGGAACTTATTATGCAGCGGACACAAAAAGCCAGCTTACCTTCCTCGATTTCCATAAGCCTTATCAGGGCTATTTCAAATGCATAATTTGGGGTCGTGACAGGGGGAAGTTCGTAAAAGAGTTCCCACCTAATCCCGAAACTTACTTCTTAAATAAGCGTGTTCAGGTCACCGGCTTAATCGAAGAATATCCCAAAGGCTCAGGTGTCCCGGAGATAGTCCTCAGAGACCCATCTCAGATCAAGGTCGTCGTAGAACAGCTTACTCCATGAGCAGGCCGATTAGAAGGCAGAGCTCTATACCCAGTTACTCCCACCAAAATTACGTCCACTTGTGCCATGAGGCTGTAATTAGCCTGTAGCAAGATGCAATCTTAAGTACTAAAGTCCTAGCTATTTACCTAACTGATTAATTGATGTAAAGCAGCGCTCTAACGTATACTATTTGTAAGAACAACGTGGAATGAAGGTTATTTTACGAACAAAGATAACAAGCTATTATGAAAAACGCAGCTATTAGGTGCTTAATCTCATTTGCAGTGCTGCTCTTGTTAACACTCACTTTGGTTGTGGCTTGCGCTCAGCCAGTGCCAGCTCCGTCATCTCCTGCACCACCCCAAGTACAACCACCAACTACTACTGAAAATAAGCCGCCAGAAGAAACGCCTCCGTTCAACGAAGCCACTAATGAACATGGAGAGGAATGGCGCACAATTGAGACTTTCAGCGGCAAGGGAAACTACACTACACCTACATTCCATATAGATGGCACAGAATGGCGCATCACCTGGGCAATAGATGCTGAAGACCCTGGAACAGCCATCTTTAAACTGGTTATTTACCAAAAAGATGCGCCCTATGCGATATGGCAGACCGTTTCCAACCCAGGTAGCAGTAGCAGCGAAGTCAATTATTTTTTATCTCCGGAAGATAAACGCGATTTCTTCATTAATGTCACAGCTCAGAATCTGCGCTCCTGGACTGTTATAATAGAAGACAACGCCCTTACGGCACCCTCTTCCCCTGTCCAAATAACTTATATTCGTTACAAGGGTATGGTGTATCCACGAGATTCGGCAAAAGGCATATGCTACGAAAGGGTCGAGCCTGATGAATATGTGGTTATCAAAAACATCAGCGAGTGCTATGTGGATATTAGTGGCTGGGTACTAAAGAACAGGAACAAGATATATCCCTCGTTCACTTTCCCGTCCTGCGTACTGATCCCGGGGGAAATCATACGAGTTTATACAGACGAGTTCAATCCCGAAACTGGAGGTTTTAGTTTTTACTATGGCCCTGGCGATATCTGGAGTAACAATAAGCCCGATATAGCTGTTTTGTACGATGCCCAAGGCAATGAGGTCTCCAGAAAAAGCTACACGGTCCCCACAAAAATAAATGAGGCCAGCCAGTGAACAGCGAAGTAAATTGGGATAGGACGATGTTCAAGAAAACTCTTTTTATTTTCTCATTAAGCCTGCTTCTGGCAATACTAGTAATGCAGATTCAAGCCTTCTACATGCCGGCACTTGCCGAAGAGCCTAAACCAGAATGCTGGGCCGCTATCATAGGTGTAACAGAGTACCGATGTCCATTCTGTGTATTTGACAAGGAATGGAACGTATATCCAGTAGGAGTAAAACATCCTGATGACGATGCACGAGACTTGGCCGCTCAATTATCCCCTATCATTGGTAAAGACCACATTAAGCTATTGCTAAATAGTGAGGCAACTAATGTGGGCATCTATTATGCAATCCAGTGGCTGGCTGAAAGGTCCGGTGCTGATGACACCGCGTTGTTTTATTTCTGTGGACACAGTGCTCCCCAAAATCTAGGGTCCTACGATTATTTCATTTCAGATTGGCAACTAGCTAACTGGCTAGACAAACTAAATTCACAAAAGGTCGTCGTCATCTTGGACACTTGCTATGCTGGCTCCTTCAGCAAGGAACTTGGCCGGAATGGCCGAGTAGTCCTGATGGGCTGTCAACCAACTGAAAGCTCTCTCGAAGACCGTGAGCTTGAGCACGGTGTTTTCACACACTACATCCTGCAAACGTTCAGTAATTTCGATGCCGCCGACACGAACCGCGATTATGAACTCTCTGCTGAGGAGATATTTGAGTATGCCAATCCTAAGACCATAGAAGAAATTGTATCACCTTTTGCTAATCTGCCAGCTTTCTCAAAGGGAAATGTGCAACACCCTGCACTTTACACACCCCCTTATCGCTCTGGTCAAATCAATCTGTTTATGAATGTCATCTTCCATACCGACGCTAACTTTCCATCTGACGCCACAGTCTTAACCGCAGACGGGGAACCATACTTAATAGGAGAGTTGCCCACGTCGTTCACTTGGCTATCCGGCTCAGCCCATCGCTTCGATATTCCCCTACAAGTGAGCACCACGGAGGGAACGAGGCTCATGTTCACCTCGTGGAATGATGGCGATAAATCCATTTCGAGAACGATTTCACAAGGCGGCGAATACACGGCCAATTACAAAACTCAGTATACGCTCGAACTCGAATCACCCTACGGTAGCCCTAAGGGGGAGGGCTGGTATGATTCAGGCTCAAGAGCTACCATCTCAACAAGTTCTACCGAAGGAAAGATAATCCAGCATATCTTCACCGGCTGGAGCGGAGATTTTACCGGACAAGAAGCTACCGCATTGGTGACCATGGATAAGCCAAAAACGATCAAAGCTAACTGGAAAACTGATTACCTGAGGCTCTACTTACTCATATTCGGCCTCATAGCCCTGACTGGAATCACCGCAACCATTATGGTATATATACACAATAAAAAGAAATCACTCTAGGAGTCCGTCATCTATTCAGCACCATCATCAGCGCGTGTTTCACTTCTATACATTGGATTGGCACTTTTGCTGGCCAGTCTGATTATGGCGTGCGGACTAACGAAGCCAACCCCACCGGCTTCCAAGCCCAAGACGCAACCACCCACCAATACTGAAAATCAAACGCCGACAGAAACATCCCCACCTGAAGAGACCAAAAATGAAGCCGAATGGAGCACCATTCAGACTTTTACTGGCAAAGATAGTAAGGATACAACCCCATTTCACGTTTCTGGCACAGAATGGCGCATTATCTGGGCAGCAAATGCTGAGCGCCCTGAATACGCCGTTTTCGACATCCTTGTATATCCACAGGACAAACCAGGCGTGCTTACGAAGAGGATTTCATACTCAAAAGGTACTTCTAGCGACACTGCCTACATCTATGAAGGCGGCCGTGACTACTATTTGAAAGTTACTGCAGCCAATTTGAGTAGTTGGACTATAACAGTGGAAGAACCAGCGTCAGACTACACAAACCAGAAGTTGACCTCCCCTGTGCAGATAACTAAGATCAACTACAAAGGCCAGGATTATATCAAGAGCCATGAAGCGGGATATGACATAATTGAATTCGATGAATATGTAGAAATCAAAAACCTGAGCGATTCTCGGCAGAATATAGCCGGGTGGGTGCTGAAGAATCTAACAAAGGGGGGACCTGCGTTTGTCTTCCCCACCTTCATGCCGTGCTCATGTCAATGGTACGGCAACTTTGAAGATTGTATTAAATACTGCTCTCCCCCACGCCCATGTGCCATAGACCCCCATAGGAGCATTCGAGTTTATACTGGCGAAATCCATCATGAATCGGGAGGTTTCTGCTTCTGCTTGTTCCCAGGCGATATCTGGAACAACGAGATACCTGATACAGCCGTTCTATATAATCTTGAAGGTCAGGAGGTATCCAGAAAAAGCTATATAATAACAGCTAAGAACAGTGTTACCTCAGGTGAGTAGCTTGGTCAGTTCGGATAAGGCACCAAACAAAATTAGCCTGAAGGTCAATGCGGCTCACTTTATAATCCTAAAAATTGACGGTTTGACTATTGCTTTCTCCAAACCATCAGATGTATAATCATGATAATACAATGTGGCAATGGAAACAGACAGGCAGCTGAGGTTTGGAGCAGGAACAGAAATAGGTAGGGAAGTAAAGTATGCAACAAAGGTGTCCTAATTGTGGTTCGCCAATTGCGCCGGGTCAGCGATTTTGTGGTGGCTGTGGTGCTCAGTTAAGCCTCGCTTGCCCCTATTGCAGGATCACGGTCAGCCCTGGAACTAAGTTTTGCCCGAGCTGTGGTGCCTCATTAGGCGGAGGCACGCCCCAGCAACCGGGATGGGGACCACAGCCAGGTGGAATGCCACCGCAACAACCAGGTTGGGGACCACAGCCAGGTGGAATGCCACCGCAACAACCAGGTTGGGGACCACAGCCAGGATGGGGACAGCAACAAGCATGGGCACCACCAGCGCCAAAGAGGCAATCATCGTCATCGTCGAGACCGTTTCTAGTGCTATTGTTATTTGTCCTCCTTATCGGCCTTGGAGCTCTCACTTATTTGTACACACCAATCGGTGATACAATAAAAGACCTACTCCAATCTTACACTGGTGGCACCACCACAACGCCTACCGTAGATACCACAAAGCCAGTATTATCAGATTACAATGCAAATGTAGGCCCAACCAGTGCTGCTATCACCTGGAAAACTGATGAGTTCTCTAGCACCCAGGTTGAGTATGGTGAGACCGTGGCTTATGGTTCAGTTATGCCAGCCATACCAGATCACGACCCAACTGGTGGCCAGTCGCTCGGAGTTGTCGACCATGCTGTAACTTTGACCGGCCTTAAGCCAAACACTATTTACCATTATAGAGTCAAGTCCAAAAACGCGGCCAACCTTGAAGCAGTATCAGCCGATCAGACTTTTACCACCACTACTGCGTCCGAAGAGTAGCTTTAGCTTCATTTACACCTAACCCCAGGTTAAGCTTTAGCTTCGCTCTCACCTTAATTTATGCGACCCTAAAGTGTCGCAACTACATTTTTATCGCCACAAGTTGTATAATCAACCCAGTCGGGCTATATAGCCTCAAAACACAAGGGAGGTGACGATGAAGTATATATATCTACTAGCCATCATTGTTCTTCTACTTTTGTCCGGAGGTTGTACTCTAATAAATGAAGCACCTCGTCATACAGCCGAAGAGGTGACAACGATAGCCAAGAGCTTCAGTCCAGATTGCCGGGTACAGCTACCGGCCGAGCCGTCGCACGGCTGAGGTTGTGCCGCTCCTCAGTATGAGGAGGCTGACTCAATTTTCACTACTGAGTACTTAGGGAATGGAACATGGAGCATAACCAAGACCTGCCCCATAAACTCAGAATATGACCGTGTCTGGAATTTCTACGACAATACCAATGAATTAGTGTGGAAGTAAAAACTATGCCAAATGAATTAAAAGAGAGCCGATGTCCCTATGAGTGATGTTCTGGATGAAGCCCAAGCATTAGTGCAATGCAAAGCCTGCCCCTGGTATAAGAGCTGCGTCTTGCCCATGCGGCTAACAGAGGATGACCTAAGAAGGCAGCTGGAGTCTTCCATACCCGGAGCCAACACCCCCGGGGCAGCCCAATACGGCATGCAGCAGTTGTTATCCGGCCTGGCAGCCGCTGCCGAAAACTCCATCCTTGAAGGTTGCCCGATATTCATCAACAGACTTCGCTCAAACCCCAAGCTCGCCGAGCAAATAAAGAAATTAATGCGGGAATGGTCAAGGGAGAACCAGGAACAAACCCCCTAAAAAATAAACCAATTCTCGTGCTCTGATTTAACAGCTAAAATCGTAAATAAGGAGGTTATATTATGGCGAAGGCTTCGCCTGCCTACCCGATGAGCCTTACTATAGATTACCCGGACAAGAAACTAAACAGGCTAACTACCTTCTTCAGGCCGTTCGTGGCAATTCCAATCGCCATCATCTTAGCCTTAATGATCGGCGCTGTTTTTGGCTGGGAAGATGGTGAATGGAGCTACCAATATGGCACGGCTGGACTCGTAGTCCTGCCAATCGTGCTAATGCTCCTTTTCCGGCAGAAATATCCTAAATGGTGGTTCGACTGGAATCTAGCCTTAACCCGGTTTAGTACTCGTGTTTCCGCCTACTTCGCTTTATTAAGAGATGAATACCCTTCAACCGACGAAGAGCAAGCAGTCCATCTTGATATCCCATACCCCAACGCCAAGGAGCTTAACCGCTGGCTGCCCCTGGTAAAATGGATTATGGCTATCCCACACTACATTGTTCTCCTTTTCCTCTACATCGCCGCCTCTGTGGCTGTAATAATTGCCTGGTTTGCTATCTTGTTTACCGGTCGTTATCCGAAGTCCCTGTTTGATTTCGTAGTGGGTGTATATCGGTGGTCATTGAGGGTATCTGTCTACGCTTTCCTGTTGACCACCGACCGCTACCCGCCTTTCAGCTTCAGTGACTGAAAGGACAAGATATTATTACCGCACAAAAGTCCAAGCTCGAGGGACAGTGTAGGGGATTCCTAGATGACATGAAGGGTGAGAGGCGGAAGATTATTCATCAATATAGTATCGAGGCTTTAGCCTCGCACAGAGCGACACTAAAGCCTCGCGCCCACAATAGAACTGATTTATTAGCTAAACGAGTTACCTATTGCAATTTGGATAGCAGCTAGTTCACCTAATCGTTTTGCTGCCTTAGCAGGGATCCAATTAGTAGGTTTCCAAGATCCTTTGTAACTTGGCAACAAGACTAAATAATAACCATCATCACTTGTTATCCCTATTCTGCGGCCATTACCCAAATCAACTATTTCCTTTGGTTGCCATATTACTGGCTGTTCACATACAATATTATCCATGCTACATTACCCCCCATAAAAAGATACAGTTATACATACAGTCAAGAGATACTCTCTATCTAAAATAGATACCAGGCACAGAAAAAGAAAACCAGACACACAAACAGGAAACTGCCAAGTATAGCGATAAGCTCTTTGTTCATGGTCATGTGCCACCCCCACTTTTGATTTCTAAATATAGAACGAAATAGAGCAGGCATTGGTTTAGGCCTCAGCGCCTAAAATGGTAGAATTATAAAGATGCAACCTAAGTGGTATCCTATCTTAGCTGGTACCCTGATTGTTCTGTCATTCATGGCTTGCAATCAGCGTGAGGGTCAGGCAGAGAAAGAGTTCTTTGACCTCTGCCACAAGATAAATAAATACATCGAGCAAGCACAGGCCATCGCTTCAGACCTTGAGGATTTCAAGTGGAATGAATTCTCCAATGTCGGTATAGTATGTCCCACAACAGGAGTGTGTCCGGTGGGGAGCCTGCCCATAGCTGAGAAAAACTCGCTCATTGGGGAAGCTACGGGACGCTGGGTCTCTCTGGTCGAACGATTGCCATCCCCGCAGGTAGCCAAGACGTATTCGCTACAATGTAATAATTGTTTGAAGCTCGCCACAGAGGTTTGTTCACGCAGCCCCTATAATGAATCACAAGCATTTAAGCCACAGGCGGAACAACTTACACTAACCCAGTGGCAAGATTTGTGTGGTCAACTGCAATCAGCATTACTAGGAGCTGAATATCTGGTCTTGAGGAATGAGACCATTGCCGCAGATTATACCTTCCCTCAACTGCTGACCTATCTCACCGATTCCGATGAAAAGATAAAACAAAAGTATCTTAATAAGTTCCTGGCTAAATCTGATAAATATACCCAACTACATGCTGAACTGATCCATAATATACAGCAGGCCGAACAGGTGGCAATCGAGTTAGCCAACTGGCAATTAAGTTCGCAAAGTCCCGAAGAGCAGTAAGGTATGGAAACCCATAGACATTACCTTTTGCTTTAATTTAAGTGTATAATCAAACAAATTGGAGTTTACGGGTGGCTAGGGCGAAAATTAAGCCCATCTGGTATTTCTCTTCACTTTGTAGCTTGGCTCTCTTATCAGCTTGCGCCATTATCCCAATTCGACCAGAGCCACCAGCTATTACTCTCTTCAATGCCAACCCATCAGAGATCAATCCCGGCCAGTCAACCACCTTACAATGGGACATTAAAGATGCTGCCAGCATAACTATAGACAAAGGTATAGGGGCAGTTGCTGCTACTGGGTCAAAGGAGTTATCACCAACCAAAACCATCGCTTGTACTTTGACTGCCACCAATGCCGGGGGTACTGTCAGCAAGTCCGTGGTTGTTTATGTCAATCCTCCACCACCCCCAGCCCCCGATACCGCACCACCAGTAATCAAAAACGTATCGACGTCATCTGAAACTGAGGCGGGGGCTGTCATTACCTGGGTAACAAATAAGCCGAGCAGCAGCCAGGTTGAGTATGGCAAGACCACAGAATACAGCTTAACCGCCACTTCTGATGAGCTGACCACCAACCATAGCATCACCTTGAGCGGCCTCGAGCCCAATACCATCTATCACTATCGGGTAAAGTCGAAGGACAAGGCTGGAAATGAAGCCTCGTCAACGGACAATACTTTCATCACACTCCAAGAAAAATCGCCATATTCACTGAAACTGCAATCGCTTGAATGGGGAAGAAGGACTGAAAACGTGGACCTCGGCCTAGGGCCAGTAACCGACGAAAAACATCTCTTCATCAAAGGCACGGTACAAAATAACAGCCGCGGAAGCTTGAGAGGCATGATATGCACCATGAACTGTTGGAACGACAACACCCTTGTGAAATACGCGGTATATGTATATCATGGCCCAGCCTTGCCAGGGCAAGTCTTTAACGTTGATATTCAAACCACCGATGACCCAACGGTTAACAATGTGACCATAGAGTTCGCAGATTCTCTAGGTAGGGAAATCGAGGTTATTAAGAAATAGCAAAGAGGTCTTGCCTTGCCGGTTGAGCTCTTTGCAGAGCAGCTTTCTTTGAATCGCCGGTATAACTCCAGCCTTGTAGTCCATTTCCCCATTTTCATTGAAGAATGCCCCCTTTAGTAATTCAGGTATAATACTGTCATCATGCAGCAAAATTTGACCAATACTAAAAGCGATCCGGCTACTGAAAATACATCCGGGCAGGGTCTTTCAGCCGCCGTGCCGCCGGAAATCACAGGCTGGAACTGGGGCGCTTTCTTTCTCACCTGGATATGGGGCATAGGTAACCGGGTATGGCTGTCATTTCTGGCCTTAATACCTATTCCACTTGTGGGACTGGCCATGATGGTCATCCTTGGAATTAAAGGCAACGAATGGGCGTGGCAGTGCAAAAAATGGGACAGCATAGAACAGTTTCGCCGCAGACAGCGCATCTGGATGTACTGGGGTATCGCCGGCTTTCTGGCGCCGTTTGTATTCATTCTCGGATGGGTGCTGATTATAGTAGGACTGCTAGGTTACTACGGTTATATTTGACGATGGAAAAAGTAAAGATATTTGATAGCCGCCAAAACAAAGTACTGTACGTCGATAAGATTCGCAAGACGAATGCAGAGTGGAAACAGATATTGACGCCCGAGCAATATCAAATCACCACCAATAAGGGTACGGAGCAACCGTTCACCTGCACCTTCGATAACATCAAGGAGCCCGGCATATATCAGTGTGTGCGCTGCGACACAGACCTTTTCAGGACAACAACCAAATTTAATTCCGGAACGGGGTGGCCCAGCTACTACGAGCCTGTTTCGGATTTTAATATCACACTGGAAGAAGATAAGAGCTTCGGTATGCGCAGAAGCGAAGTGCTCTGCGTCAGGTGCGATGCCCACCTGGGTCATGTTTTCGATGACGGCCCACCACCAACAGGCAAGCGCTACTGCATTAACTCGGCAGCCCTCAACTTCGCCAAAGAAAAGTAGCCATGGGCATAGAGCCAGAACGAATCAATCAGACTGCTGGCAAGGAAGTGGCAACGCTCGCCGGAGGCTGTTTCTGGTGTATGGAGGCAGTTTTCAATGAAATTGAAGGTATAGAGAATGTGGTATCCGGATATTCCGGCGGCACGACTATAAACCCCTCTTACGGCCAAGTCTGTACCGGAACAACAGGACACGCCGAAGCAGTGCAATTAACATTCGACCCCGACAAAATCTCCTTCCAGCAAATCCTGCAGATTTTCTTTGCCATACATGACCCCACTACACTAAACAGGCAAGGAGCCGATGTCGGCACTCAGTATCGCTCAGCAATCTTTTATCACAACGAGGAACAAAAAGCTGTAGCCGAGCAAGTTATTCAGGAACTAAATACTGCGCATGTCTGGAAATCGCCTATCGTAACCGAGGTCACACCATTTCAGACATTCTATCCGGCTGAGGATTATCACCAGGAATACTTCAATCGAAACCCGGCACAATCATATTGCCGCATGGTGATTATTCCCAAACTGGATAAATTCAGCAAACAGTTCCCCGAAAAAATAAAAGGACAATAGATGCTTTTCAGCACATCAACAGCCTGAATGAATCCCCTACTAAAGCTGTGCTTTCACCACCCCAAACGGTGGCTATTTTATTATTCATATTGGCCAGGTATAATGTCTCGATACATTTTAACCAAACTACGTCAGGAGCAAATAAAGCATGATAAATAAGTCCATCGGAGTTCTACTTGCTTGCGCTATTCTATTGCTGCTCGCCGCTTGCCTCAGGATGCCAGAGCCAGATAATACCGCAGACCAGGCAGCGCAGCTAGTCCAGAAAGGTGATGCGCTTAGCAACGAGGGACGCTATGATGAAGCCATCAGTGAATATACCGCGGCCATAGAGTTAGACCCCAATCTTGCTAACGCTTACCTGGCTCGCGGTCAAGCTTATTACTTCAAGGATAAAAGCCTTATGGCAGTAGCCGACTATACCAAGGCAGTCAAGTTGGACCCCGAATATACCGCCGCGTATTACAGTCGAGGTTGGGCACAGTTGTCTAACGGAGCCTACGATGCAGCCATTTCAGATTTCAGCAAGGCCGCTGAGCTCGACCCCAGCCTGGTCAGGGCATATAACGGCCGTGGCTGGGCTTATATCATTAAGGCACAATGGAATTTTGAGTCTTACAACCGTATGTTCGTTCTCTTCGAGAGCGACGTTGGCCTGGCAATGGCATTCAAAGGTAGAGGTTGGCTTTATGTCAAGCAGCCGCAATGGGAGCTGGCAGTCATTCCTGACCTGACAAAAGCAATGACGCAAGACCCAGACCCGGCAGAGGCATATTGCAACGTGGGCTTTGCTCATGCCAAAAAGGCACAGTGGGCACATGCGATCGCAGATTACGAGACAGCAATCGCTATAGACCCAAAGCTTGACAGGTCGCGTTACAACAAAAGCTGGGCCTTGGGCATGAAAGCAAAATGGGACCCCGCTATCGCAGACTACAGTAAAATAATAGAGCTCGGCACGGCACAGGCTCCACCATCCGCTGATTCAGGCAGCCTCTCTACGGAGGAAAAAGAATGGGGCCTGGCTATCGCTAGCTACAATAAAGCCACGGAGTTGTCAAAAGACCCTGCCTTGATTCAAAAGGCTAAAGAGACAATAAAACGCATAGACGAGATACGCCAGGATATAAACAGATAGCTTACCCTCACCAAAAAACGAAAAGGAGGTAAAATTATGAAAGTAAAATTATTGTCCATTTCGATATTCACGGTTATCGGGCTTTTTCTGCTCAGCGGGTGCGCTGCCGAAAATACTGGTGCGCCTGCCACCCAACCTGCTGCGAAACCGCCTCCTGCTAAACGCCCTGTCGTTGAATATCCCAATATCGACAGGGAAAGCAAAATACCTGCGAGCCAGGCAAAAATGACACCAGAAACCGACATTTATCCACCAGTATTGCATTCCGACGAGTACGAACAACCTGTCCCTATGCCTTATCCCATAAACACGGCAGGTGCCGAAGATTCCGGATTTATGATGCCGGATGGAAACACATTCTATGTATGGTTTACTCCGGACCCACAGATACCACCGCAAAAACAGGTTATCGACGACGTCACCGGTATTTATGTGTCTAAAAAAGTTAACGGGCAATGGCAAAAACCCACAAGAGTATGGCTCCAGGACACGGGCAAGCTAGCCCTTGATGGATGTGAGTTTGTGCAAGATAATAAAATGTGGTTTTGCACCGCCAGAGAGGGGTACACAGGTTTACACTGGTTCACAGCCGATTATATAGACGGGAAATGGAAAAACTGGACAAACGCAGATTTTGACCCTGATTATGAAGTTGGAGAACTTCATATTACCGCGGACGGCAATGAGCTTTATTTCCATTCCCCAAGAGCCGGAGGCAAAGGACAATACGATATCTGGGTCTCGAAGAAAGAAAATGGCGAATGGCTTCCCCCACAGAATATAGGCATAGTCAACAGCCCTGAAACGGATGGCTGGCCGTCTTTAACACAGGATGGCAATGAACTCTGGTTCACGAGAACCTACATGGGCTCACCGGCTATCTTCAGGTCAAAGAGAGTAAATAACGAATGGCAGGAGCCGGAATTAATCGTTTCACAGTTTGCCGGCGAATCATCCGTTGACAATGAAGGAAATATCTATTTCAGCCATCACTTTTACAAAGATGGAGCAATGCTGGAGGCGGACATTTACGTTATACATAAAAAATAAAAGAACCTTTGGTAACGATAAATTTGAAAGTGGTACAATAGCCCGGGGCGGGGCACAGACCTGACTATTAAGAAAGGGCAAGAGCAAAAGGCATGAGATGGTTCGGCTGCGCACTAACTATTTTAGGTATAATACTCGTGATTTTTATCCTCACGCACCTCTCCGAAATCTGGCATTTCCTGGAAGACCTGCTAAACAGGTTTTAAACCGAAAGCTCTGCCTGTTATAGCCAGCCCACCAGCACACTACCCCCTGTAATACTTCTCCGGGTTATCCGTATATTACTATAGAAAAACGGATAAAAGGAGGTTCGCCATGAAAGGCTCACATTCACTTACTAATCGGATTTTGCCGGTTATTCTGATCCTCATGCTACTGGCGACGGCGCTTGTTTCAGCCTGCGCCACAAAAGAAGCAGAAGCTCCGGACACGTCGCAAGAAATCGCCCCGCCTGCGGCGCAAATACCAACTACCCCATTTGAATCCGCTCCCGCGCCATTGCTGGCACCACCCTCATTCGCCCCACCCTGGGCTAAAGGAGCACAGAAACCAAACGTCGCGGAATCATGGCGCGATTCAGACACCATAGGCCTGGCGGTAGGCGGCGCCAAGGGCATTGATAACTTCCGAGCCAACATCAAGAATGGCTACCTGCCACTGCCCACAGACATGACCTATGAAGGACTATTCTACGAGTACTACTTCGATACCGGCCAGACAAAATCATGTAACAAGCTTTTTTGCCCCTCGTACAGCTACGCAGTTACCAGAGACCCCTTCTCTAACAAGACAGAGTACTACCTCTCCGTAGGCCTGAACTCGGGAATGGAGGAACGTGACTTCGAGCGCAAGAAGCTGAACCTCGTCATCGTCCTCGATATCTCCGGTTCCATGTCATCCCCATTCAATCAATATTACTATGACCAGTTCGGAAATCAGGTGGAACTCGATTGGAAGGAACGGAACACACAAAAAATCGAGGTCGCCAAGGATGCCGTCATCGATGTTCTCGACCAGCTTAACAATGATGACCGTTTCGGTATAGTGCTTTATAATCAGCGGGCGCACCTGCTTCAGCGAATGACGCAGGTACGACATACAGACATGGACGAAGTCGAGGACAACATATTTGAAATAAGGGCTGATGGCAGCACCAATCTCGCCGACGGGATGAAACTCGCCACCGACCTTCTGGAAAAATACAGCGATTATGACCCCTACGAGTATGAAAACCGCATCATCTTTCTGACCGATGCCATGCCCAACACAGGAGAAACGGGAGCCTACAGCCTGCTCCGTCTGCTTAAGAATAATGCCGGCAACAATATCTACACCACGTTCATCGGCATCGGCGTCGATTTCAATACCGAACTCATCGAGTCCATCACCAAGACCAGAGGTGCCAACTACTATTCCGTGCATTCACCCGGCGATTTCATGGAACGGATGGGCGAGGAGTTCGACTATATGGTAACGCCACTCGTCTTTGACCTGCGGCTCACACTGGAAGCCAAAGACTGGGATATTGAAATGGTCTACGGCAGCCCCGAAGCTGATAAGGCAACCGGTGAGCTGATGAAGGTGAATACCCTCTTCCCCTCCAAAAAGGAGGACGGTGAGACCAAAGGCGGCCTGATACTATTGAAACTAAAGAATAGAGGGGATGACAGTGGCAGCATCAGGCTCAGCGTAAGCTATGAAGATAGAGCTGGCAAAGAAGATGACAGCACAGCCAAGGTCTATCTAGATGATGAGCGGCCGGAATACTTCGAAAACAGCGGCATACGCAAGGGCATACTGCTTGCCAGGTACGCAGACCTGATGAAAGACTGGCTCATCGATGAGCGGGAACATGCCCACTGGAGCCGTCCCTGGGAGCCGATGGTCAATCCGGAACGTGGCATCGTCGTGCCGCCGTCACCACTGGGCAACTGGGAACGCCAGTCACTACCGTTAATGGTATCAAGAGAGTATCGTGCCCTGTTCCAGGAGTTCAGCGACTACTTTGCCGATGAGATGGACGAAATCGGCGATACCACGCTGGAGCAAGAACTCGATATAATCGAATCGTTGATTGGATACGGGGACTAAGTCCTCCATTCGTAAGCTCCTGCCCGCCCTGTTTCTCGGAATAAGGGGTGGGCAGGAGCTGGATAATACGATTAACAGGAGAAGTCATGTTGTAAATAGGAAAAATGGGTTGATTGAAATACCGAACATGCTACAATGTTACAACGGAATCCTGAATCGAGAAAACACCTTGGCAAAGAACAATCTTGCCCATCATGGCACCGCCATAAGCTTTACCGCGCTTTACGAAGAGCACATGACTTACGTTTTTCGCTATATAAACTATCGAGTAGGCAATCGAAATGAGGCAGAGGACTTGACATCACTTGTCTTTGAAAAAGCCCTGGCTGCCTTCCACAGGTATGACAGAGAGAAGGCGGCACCGCAGACTTGGCTGCTGACCATCGCCAGAAATACGGTCACGGACTACTTCCGAAAATCATCCAAAAGGAATACCATGCCGCTGGAGTACGCCGTTGGGATTGAGTCCGCAGACCCTCCTCCGCAGGAAGAGGCAGAGAGGAGAGAGGAGTATGAGCGGCTGCGGGTCTGCCTGGCGATACTGCCTCAGCGAGAGCAGGAAATCATATCGCTCAAGTTCGGTGCTGAGCTAAACAATCGCCAGATTGCCTCTGTGCTCGGGCTATCCGAGAATAATGTCGGCACCATACTCTTCCGTGCCATCTGCAAGCTGAGGAATTGCTTTAAGGACTGGTCGAATGAAAAAAGCTAAATACACCGAGAAACAGTTCATCGAATATCTGGACAAATTGCTGGCGGGAGAGGAGATAAGCCTCGGCGACGACGTCAGCGATGACCTGCGCTCAGCCCTCGAGCTCGCCCGGAAGATGCTTGCTTACCGCGATGAGCCTTCAGCCGATTTCAGGGCTGACCTCAGGGACAGATTGCTCCATAAAATAGCCGAGGCAGAAGCAGCAGCCACCCCGGCAAAGAGACAGGGATTCCGAGAATGGACGGCAAACCTGTTTCCTCAGAGGCCAGCCTTAATCGCTGTTACCAGCACTGTGCTGGTGGTGCTGCTCATATTCGTCGGCACTGTCTGGTACACCGGCAGATATGGTCAGGCGCCGGTCTCCGCACCCACACCCTCGCTGACTGAGCGTGATTACTCAGTTAACTTGCCTTCAAATGTCACTCCGGAATATATGGCGTTCATCGCCAAAACGTCGCTGTCAACCAAACCCGGCCAGGTACCGGTCTATAAGGTACAAAGCACCGATGTAACAACTGAGTCCGTTACCGAGCTGGGCAGAAGGCTTGGATTCAGCGGAGAAGCCAGATTTATTGACGGTGGAGACAAGATTGCCATGTTCGACGGCGAAGGCGACGAGATGAGAAAGTTTATCGTCTGGACTGCTTCCGGAGCTATCGAGTACGGCTACGTGGAGCCCGATAAGCTGTATCCATCCCACGCAGTTGAACTTCCGTCGCAGCCAGAAGCGGAGCAGATAGCCTATGACTTCCTGGAGCAGGCGGACTTGCTGCCATCCGGCTACCAGAGTCTGGCTAAGATAAAGGACGAGACAACCGTAATCGCCGGCGGCTATTCCGTCAGCCGGGAATATGCCGCAGAAGCACCACCCGCCGCAGCACCGTCCGCACCATCCTGGCCATGGAAATCACCGGCACCATCCGCACCAACCGCGCCTCTGGCTCCTGCCTACTGGCTAATCAGTTTCCCGTACCAGATTGACCACACCTGGACTACAGGTCCCGGCTCGAAGATCGAGGTCAGCGTCGGCGATAACGGCGAGGTTGTCGGGCTTATCTGGTCGTGGCGGCAGATGACTCCGCGCACCACAGAAAACATCATATCCGAGAAGCAAGCCTACCAGGAACTTATCCAGGGCAAAGGCAGCCTGGACATTCCTCTCGACTGCCAGCAGGTGGTCGTTGAGGACGTTCAGCTCAAATACTGGCTAGACCCGCCCTCTGAAAAACAGGCCTACGCCGTGCCCGTGTACGAGTTCACAGGCCAATGCCTGGATAAAAGCGGCAGGCATCTCGAGGACTTCACCGCCTGGACACCTGCCCTGTCCAGTACCTATTGAACGCAGGCAGCAGGTATGTTGAAAATGGTCACTAATAAATAAAGGAGCTTAGAGGGATGAAGCTAAACATAATCATTCTTGCCACATCCTTTATCCCGGTTATCGTATTCAAAGTTATCGCCAGGGTAGGCGAAGCTAATTTAGCCCAAGCCAGACTGGCTACGGTTGTGGGTCTGACCCTTGCCGTAATTCACTTTATTCTGGCGAAAAGACTTGTCAAGCATACGAGCTATCTTGAATGGGCTTTCCTTGGATATCTTGCCTTTGGGACGGCATGGGTTTATTTAGCCCCGACTGATATCTCCTCTTTCTTCGTTGATAATTCAATAGCGATTCTCTATTTTATTCTCTTTTTGACAGCGCTTATACCGCAGCTTTTTGGCTACGACCCCTTTACCTACGCTGTTGCCAAGCGGATTATCGCAGAGCGGGCCTGGGAAACACCCCAGTTTAGGACAATTAATGTCCATCTCACGTATTTTTGGAGTGGCATCTTGTTCCTCTGTTTCCTGTCAAGCTGGCTTGGACATGGAAAGCCGCTGTTTTCCATAATCATTCCACTGGCCATCGTTTTGAGCATCGCTATTCCGGTTAGCCGGTTTTATCCCGGTTATTACCTGAAACGACAGTACATGTCACAGCCGCTTGACCAATCGCTATTCCCTGCCACGGCCAAAGAACTCATTGAGCGGATGCCTTTGGGCTTCGACCCCGTAGTAGCCGGAGGTCTCGAAGCAGATATACAATTCGACCTTTCTGGAGAGGGTGGAGGAAAAATGGTGCTGTCCGTTTCAAAGGGGCAATGCACGGCACGTGAAGGTGAAGCTGCTTCTCCAACCCTGACCATCTACTCTCCGGCCGATGTGTGGCTGAAGGTGGCGCGGCGGGAGATAAATCCGGGCATGGCTTTTATAAATGGACTTTACCGGGCTGAAGGAGATATGAACCTGCTTGTAAAAATCAGAGAGATATTTCATTCGCCCGGTGAAGCAAAACAGGTGAACGCTACCGAGGAAGGCAAGAAAAAAAGGAATGCCTAAAATTTCCAACAGCGATTACAAAAGAATGATCAACGCCGCCGTTCTTCGGTACTTACTGGCAATTATTGTCTTCGGTCTGCTGTTTTTCCTCCCCGCGGGCACAATCCGGTACTGGGAAGCTTGGGTTTACTGTGGAATAACCTTTATCCCAATTCTTTTCGTCTTCATATATTTACTTAAGAACAATCCAGAGCTGCTGGAACGCCGCACGAGAATGCGAGAAAAGGAGCAGCCCCAGAAGTTAATCGTTAAACTGTCGATATTCGTCTTCGTTCTGGCTTTCATTATTCCCGGATTAGACCATCGCTTTAACTGGTCATACGTGCCGCTGCCTGTCGTTATCATCGCCGACATTATAGTTCTGGCGGGATATTTTATTTTCTTTCTCGTAATGAAAGAAAACACCTATGCTTCCCGAATTATCGAAGTGGAAAAGGGCCAGAAAGTGATATCCACCGGCCCTTATTCCATTGTTCGCCATCCGATGTACCTGGGGGCATTATTGATGTATCTTCTCAGCCCGATTGCGCTTGGCTCTTTCTGGGCAATCATTGCCTTCATACCACTACCTGTTTTAATCATTCTCAGAATATTCAATGAGGAACAGGTGCTGGCGAAAGAACTGCCAGGTTATAAAGATTACATGCAGAAAGTAAAATATCGGCTAATACCGTTTGTCTGGTAAGGATTTTCACAACCGCGCCCAGCAGGTCAATGTCTTGACACCTGCCCTATCCAGCAACTACCGAACAAAGACCTTGCCCCGGTAAAGCTAACCGGCATCGTCTGGAGACGCTCTCAAAATATAGATATTGTATAATGCGCAGTATGGATTGGCAGATTGTTTTCTATATTGATGAGAAAGGCAATGAACCTGTAAAAGATTTCATTTTAGAGCAATCTGACGGTGCAATAGCAGAAATTTTGCACGTATTCAAATTATTGAGGCAATTTAACGTCACGCTTGGCATGCCTTATGTAAGAAAGATAGGTAGGTCTGGTATCAGGGAACTTAGAATTAAACACGGTTCGGACATATATCGTATTTTCTTCTTTGCCCATCCAGGACGCAAGTTCATACTGCTACACGGTGTTGTAAAAAAAGAAGACAAAATATCAGAAGCCGACAAAAATTTAGCTATTCAGAGAATGAATAACTACAAATTGCAGTCTTGACAATATAACATATGTGTTATATAATACGAACAATCCAAATTAGAAGGCAGTAAAATGGCAAACAAAAAAGCTACAAGATATGAAGAATTCGAGGCGGAGTTACTTAAAAAGCCAGGAATTCGCCAAGAATACGAAGCTTTGCAGCCTAAATATGACATGATACGGAGCTTGATAGAACGCAGAAACCAACTGCAAATTAGCCAAAAACAACTTGCTGAGATTGTTGGGACAAAACAACCTGCCATATCCAGATTGGAAAAGGGTGATTACAATACTACACTCAGCACACTTTTCAAAGTAGCTGACGCTCTTGACTTAGATATTTCTCTCCGGGCCCGAACAAAAACCGAGCCGGCTTGTGATAAAGTCCCTGCCTAAACCACCTGGACACCCGCCCTATCCAGCACCTATTGAACGAAGACCTGGCTTCCCCCGTTTGACCTGTTCCACAGAAATTGCCAAAATTTTCGCTCGGGGTATTCCATTCCGAGATATGTAGATGTATAATCGTAACCAGACCAACTCTCTTGAAGTCGGAGGCTAATGCCATGGGCGCAAAGCATCGAAGTCAAAAGCTACTTCAGAGCCGGTTTGATATTGTCTGGCAGCGCCTGGATGATGCCGGCGAACAGCAGATGGTAACGCCAGACGGCCACAAGTTTATTGCGCTGGCTTCCCGGCGTAAAAGGACTCCGGAAGGCCAGGACCCGAGGTTCATTGCAGTCAAACAACGCGGGCAGGAGTTTGCCCGTATTTATCCGTGCTGCTGGGGACACACGACTAATTGCAATGGCACGCGAATAGGTGGCTACAGTGACGGGCTGGATGCCTGGGTTAAAGGCTTGATGATAAGCAAGGAGAGCCTGACTTTAAAACCCGGTGACGAGGTCATTCACCTGCTCGGCAGGTTGCTCAAGTCGGAGGAGTTAGACTACGACCATGCTTGCCTGCATCTTCCCAACAAACCGGGAGTCTATCTGGTCTACGATAGGAAGCAAAAGAAATACATCTATGCCGGTAAATCTCTGGACATACAGAAAAAAATCCGGCAGCATGCCCAGCGCCAAAACAGGCTGTTCGGCTCCAGCATCCCACCGATTCAGAAAGGGCTGATTGACAGCAAGCATTGTGCCGACTGGAATGAAGCCCAGAAATACCTATCCGCCAACTGCACTGTAAGGCACCTGGTCGTGCTCGATGAAAAACAAAGAAAGCAGCCCTGGAAAAGGCGCGCGCTTCTGGAACATTACGCTATCTGCGTTCTCGAACCCGAATACAATATTTCAAGCGAACTCGAGCATTAGCCACAAGCCAATACTCTAATAATCATAGTCCAGGTTAATGAAATTCCTGCCCCTGCCGGCAAAGCTTTGCGGCATCATCTAGAGCTGCCCTTCCCCTGAAACTATGCCGCTTATAACATAAGAAGTGGTACAATAACTCAGGGAATGGGTATATAATTAAAGCTAACTAGAATCACTGCGTTGAGGAGGGAAGGGTATGAGAGATGATATTCAAGAACGAATTATATGGGTGGCAAAGCATCGGGGTTTGATTACCTATGGGGAGATAATGGGCGATTTTCATGTTGCTCGCGGAAAACAAATGGGACGAGTGCTTGAGGAGATATCCGAGTATGAGCATGCCCAAGGTCGTGGTTTCCTGACGTCAATCGTTGTAAACAAAAATACACTAGAACCATCAGAAAATTTTTGGAGTTTACCTAGTATTTCGAGAGATCGGGGTCTGAAGTACTATCAAAACCAAGTTTGGGACTACTGGTGGAACTGCTAAACAGAACGATATAGCGGAGTGAACCCTAGGGCTGGACCAGTTTTCGTGGGGCAGGTCAACCTAGAGCGGGGGTGAAACTGCTGGCAAAACATATTCTGCTTTGAGAAGAAGAGACGGCGAGGATAGGCGTTGATCCTGGAGAAATGAGCACAGTAGTAGGTCCAGAGATCTCGAAAATTATTACTTGGTTGGGCGAACAAGCGGCCAAATAACTAACAGGAGGCACTTTAGATGAGAGAGGTTGAAGTACAAGATTTAGTACGCGAAGTGGCAGCTGGGGACTACAATATACCAGAGTTTCAGCGGCAGTTTGAGTGGAAATACGAACAAGTAGCTATGCTTTGTGACTCCCTGTTGAAGGATTTGCCAATCGGAATCCTTTCAGCCTGGAAGACGAGCCAGTATAACGAACCCAAGGGTATTACTCCTACAGGCAGTAAACCTCAGTGGATGGTAGACGGTCAGCAACGAATAACAAGTCTCTGTATCTTAGCAGGAAAGAAACCATATTGGATGAACAACCGTGAATGGGGTGAGATATTTCACGCAAGACGTATATATCTTAATATTCAAGAAAATGGTGAGGCCTTGATTGGTCGCCTTGTTAAGAAGGCAAGGGTGCGGATACCGTTGGATGAACTACTATATAAGAGTGCAAGTGAAACTCACGACTATGTCGAGGAAAGGTGCCAAGAGTTTAACATCAGACAAAGTAAGCCTGCGTGTGACCTCGCAGTTGATGCCTTACCATTAATGAAACGAAGCATTCCAGTTGCAGAAATAGGGGACGACAAAAAAGTAGAAGATGTTGCGGAACTCTATAGGCGCATTAACCAAAAAGGCACGAAAATAAAAGAACCTCAAATTATGCTTTCCTATGTTGCACAATATAATCGTACGTGGGTACGTGATAAATTCTACGCCTTTCTAGACGCGTTGAAAGAAGATTGGGAATTGGATCCGGCTCAAGTGCTGCAAGTGGCGACAATCCTTGCCGAGGGTAAGGCTAGAGTAGGACAGGCTACCATACCCGAAATGTGGAAGGAAAAGGTTGTACAAATTTGGCCAGCAATGAAGGACGCCATCCAAGATTGCATACTACGTCTTTGGGAAGAAGGTATTACTGACGTAGATATGATTCCATCTACCTACACAATGATAATGCTACTTTCTATACATTCTAAATTCATGCGTACTTCTAACTATGACTTCAAGCGTGTGTTAAGATGGTTCATTCTTGCAAATCTAGCCGCCCGTTATAGCGATGCACCACTTGAACAGCTTACGTATGACGGTCGCAATGTCTACGAAGCTTCCAGCCTTAACGAAGTCCTCCAAAACCTACTGATAGACATTGATTGGACCGAAGAAGAACTTCGGAAAAAGCTTGATGATCCTTTTAGGGACAATTCACCGCAAGCACTGTTACTACATATTCTTCTTTGGTCGTCCGGGGCAAGAGATTGGCTACAGAATATTAGTCTTCCTGCACTGACACAAACATCAGGCACTCTTGAATCCCAGTGGCACCATATTCTTCCTAAAGATTGGGGCAAGAGGCATGGATTTGAGGACTGTGAAAAGACAGGCAACCTGACTCGCCTATGTGGCGAGACAAATGTTCGAAAACTCAAGAAAATGCCACCTTGGGAATACGTGCCACAGTTTAATATTACTGAGGATGCACTGAGCGATCACCTGATTCCTAAAATATATTCAGAAAAATTCATCAGAGGTCAGCCGCTTAGCCATGATGAGTTCAAGCAATTTGTAAGGGAACGTCAAGAGATAATAACTAAACAAGGAGCTTCTTATCTAGACCTAAAGTCGCTTAAAAATCAAGGGTGAGATACCCAGCTTTGATGGATTACAGGGGCAAGGTTTGAAATAATTTTAATGGCAAAATAAACAACCAGAGTCACCCAATGAGCTTTTGCTGCTCTTCTGTTTAGGTGGTTTCTGGCTATTTAAATACAACAACTACAACTCAGCCTAGACTGCTGTCTGATTATGCACCTCCACCGCATCAGAGCAATCCGCTGCCTAGCAATACCTATTCGCCCTCATCAGCGCAGCATACCCACTAGTTCCTGACATTATTACAACGGTAGCTCAATTGGAGAGTGGTTGTCTGATACACAATCGGTTGAGGGTTTGAGCCACTCTGCCAAGGCTGTGACTAAGGGTGAGAAGTAATGGCAAAAATCGTGATTACATCCTTAGAAGGACCGTAATACCAGAAGACTCTATAGGCTGCGGGCGTGCTCTGCTCGGCATAGGCTTCAAAAACCTTCTCCCCGTTCGGGCCCTTTAAGCTCATATATTCATGGGTCTGGAGGCTAGGATGCCGAGGATTCATTGCCAGGAACTTGATGGTCTTTTTGACAGCTTGGTAACGTTTTCTCTGGGAAGCAGCACTTTTTAGCAAATTGTAGGCTTTACTTGCCTCCGCTGTCCATTGTAATTCAAACAAAAGCGCGTGACCTTATAGAGATTTAAGGTCGACTTTTGACACCCTGCCTTCTGCAGCATCGGAAAGTCCCCGCCTGACCGATGCCAGAGCCTTCGGATTGTTGAATAGCCATATTTCTGAAGCAGGGATGGTTACCTGCGGGTCCAGTAAAATTTGCCCCAGGCTGTTGCGGTATATATGATAGCTGACGCCTTCCTGTACTTGAACCTTTTGCAGGACTACGCGCCTTTTAGCATCCGGTTTCACGCTATCAGCTACCTTTTCGAAATCTGTATCTCTTATTATTGTAGCCATCGCAGCAATATCGTACCATAAGTGGGACAATATGTCAAGTGGGATATTCCCACCAACGAAAGTTAAAAGTTAAAAGCCAAAAGTCAAAAGTACAAGTAAAAAATTAAAAATAGGTTTTCGATTACGGTGATTTTCTACGATTACGGCGACATGGCTGAGATCGCCACGGGGCTGCGCCCCTCGCGATGACGGAGTATTCTTCGACAGGCTCAGAATGAGCGGAGGGAAAAGCTGGAGGGACTCCTCGCGATGACAGAAAAGACAGAGTTCAAACGGTCACCCGTAGGTGGGTGGCACTTAATTAGAGGTTACCCCCAATTCAAAAATTGATATAATCCGTACTTGTGCTTCTATTCAACTACTCGACACTGTTCGACCCCATAGTTAAAGACGTCAGGGTTTGTGTAATCGAGCTTTCAGGCGTGAAGGCTGGCGACAGGGTGCTCGATGTCTGCTGCGGTACGGGCGACCAGGCCTTCCACTACGAGCAGAGGGGCGCCATTGCCACCGGCATAGACCAGAACCCCAACATGATTGAGCTGGCGGAAAGGAACAAGAAAAGACGGGGATTGCAGGCCACCTTCCGCATAGCCAGCGCCACCGAGCTGCCGTTCCCGGACGGTTACTTCGATGGCGCCTCCATATCACTTGCCCTGCACGAGATGGAAAGAGACGAGCGAAATAGGACGGTTTCCGAGATGAAAAGGGTGGTGAAAAAGAAAGGCGTCTTGATGTTCATTGACTACCATGCCCCTTTACCTAAAAACTCCATCGCTTATCTCATCAGGGCTATGGAATTCGTTGCCGGAAGGGATAATCATAAGTGTTTCAGGGACTATCTGGCTCAGGGTGGATTAAAACAGATATTGAAGGAAGCCCGACTTACCCCGCAAGAGGAAGCCCTTCTTAAGTGCGTAAATTTGCAGGTGATAAAAGTTAAAAGTTGAAAATCAAAAGTACAGATAAAGATGTAAAAATTCACCCTCACCTTAATCCTCTCCCGTCAAGGGAGAGGTTGGGTAGAGAAATTCCTCTCCAATCGAGGGAGAGGGAGAAATGTGCTGGACGAGTACAGAGCCAGGCAACTCCAGGCCAGAAAGTGATACAATAAATGGCGCCGGTTTATCAATTGGTTGCAGAATATCAGAACGATTTCTAAAGGAGACCGCTATGTCTGACGTTTATGAGAGACTTCGCGAGAGACTGGACATGTTTCCCCAGGGGTTCCCTAAAACCGAAAGCGGCGTGGACCTGGAAGTACTACAGCATCTGTTTACTCCGGAGGAGGCCGAGATTATGCTGCGCCTGGGACCCCGCCCGGAAAAGTTACCGACTATAGCACAGCGGGCGGGTAAGGATGAAACTGAACTGGGAGAAACACTGTACGGCATGTCGAGAAGGGGATTGATAATGCGCTATAGAGCGCCTGACCAAGAAATGTACTACTTTCTGATGCCGTGGATGGTCGGAATCTGGGAGTTCCAGTTGAATAGGCTGAATAAAGAAAACATCGAGCTGTACGAAAGATTTTACCGGGAGGGCATGGTGCCTTCATGGCAAAAGACAAAAACCGGTGGATTCCGCGTCATTCCTGTTCAGCAAGAGATACAAGGGAATACCGAGATTCAGCCCTATGAACAGGTGTCGCAGATTATCGAATCACATACCAGGTTTGCCGTTGCCGACTGCATTTGCCGGAAAGAAAGCCGAATGGTGGGAAAGGGGTGCGACAAGCTACTGGAAGCCTGTATGAGCTTCGGGCCGGCAGCGGATTTCTACATTGAAAATGAACTCGGCAGGGAGATTTCAAAGGAGGAGGCAAAAAAGATACTTCTGAAAGCCGAGGAGTCTGGCCTGATTCATTTCTCCACAAACCAGGCCGGCAACAAGATATTTATATGCAACTGCTGCGGCTGCTGCTGTAAGGCTTTAGCCAGCATAACCAAATACGATAGTCCGGGATTCATAGTCAGGTCAAACTACTATGCCACAAAAGACGACGACACCTGTACCACCTGTGGTACCTGCATCGACCGATGTAATGTAAATGCCATCCGAATTGAAAATGAACGTACCGTCATAAATAGAGCGAAATGCATCGGCTGCGGGCTTTGTGTATCCACGTGTCCCACAGGGTCAATTTCCATGGTTAGCAAAACACCTGATGAAGCTTCTGCCATCTTCTCCAACGAACTAGAGATGCTGCAGGCTATAGGGAAGGAAAAAGGGAAAGAATACCCCTTCAAATAAATTAGAGACCTGCCCCCAAAACACGCCCCGCCCGGCAATGCCTGCCATCAAGTATGTCCATTAAACTCCGAAAATTAAATACGGGAGAATAATCTAGCCAGTAGTGGACTCTCCAGCATAATAGCTCCCTCGGGGCATGTTTCCTGGCAGCAGTAACAGCGGATGCAGAGGTCGTATTTGTGTGTGGGCTGCCTGGATTTATCACCTGTGTGCCAGTTAACAGCTTTTGGGTTGACGGGGCACATCTCAACACAGGTGCCACAATTGGTGCATTTTGCTTTGTCGATAACCGGCCTGTCGCATATTTGATTCTTAACGAAGGTTCTCAATCGGCTACTGGTGCAAGGCATTGGAGGAGTCCGAATTACGTCGAACTTGTTATCGAAGAACTGCTCCATATTTTCTCCGACTATTTCGATGTTCTCAGCATGGTATGTTCCCAGGCCGGACTGTTCCCCCGGTTTCGATGTCGGCACCACTGCGGGGTCGAGGTCGATTATCCTGCAAGCAGTTGCATCCAGCGCAATGGGGTCAGTGGACAATAGCAGTACGTTCATATTTCTCGGCTTGCCGCTTCGCGGTCCATTGCCTTCCATTGCCATAATGCCATCCATAACACAAAGACGCGGTTTGACCAGAGTATTCAAGTCAACAAGCATAGTGGCAAAATCGTACGGGTCGGGCAACTTAACATGGTACTGGCTCTTCAGCAAGCCGGGCACACAGCCAAACTGGTTCTTAACCGCTCCGGTAAACCGGACAAGAGGGTGCGTTTTTAGCTTCGGCAGGCTCACCAACCCGTCACAGCCCAGAACTCCGTTAGCAATCACGAAGCTCTTCACCAGTAAACCATCGGGGTGACTGACCGGCCTGCCGGCATCAAAATCAGCCAGGTGAAACCCAGACTCATCCGCGACCCGCTTCAGTCCGGCTATTCTCATATTAAACTCAGCCTTGCCGAACGCCGGTGAGTCGCCATAGTAGACACTGGCACCCGCTTCCATGAGCAATTGCCCCACCGCTTTGAACACTGCCGGATGCGTAGTTACGCAGTTCTCAGGATTGGCGCCAATGAGCACATTCGGTTTCATTACGATTTTTTCGTTGCCTTTTGCGAAAATGGAAACCCCACCGAGAAGGCCAAGCCCTTCCTGGACCGACTTAAAGACCTTGTCCTCTTCGTATGTATCGCATCTTACCAGGGCAACTTTTGTCTTATTCAGAATTTTCGCCATTAGAGTATTACAGGAAGATATGGATATGGGGTTGGTATGTCTATTTCTTCTTGTACTTGCGATACAGCTCGATAAAGGTGATATTCAGGGCAATCGATAAAAACAGAGGCACCAGCAGCAGCCACAAGTTCTTGTATATATCGATGCCGAAATACTGGCAGGCATAAACCATAATAAAGGTTATTACTATTCCTAATGCGGCACAACCTACCGCGAAATAAATAAGTTCCAATATGAAACTATCTCGTCCGCTCATCTCAAGCTATGACTCCCGAATCGGTACCATAGCTCTACGATAAGCGACGGCGTGACGAAAGTCAAGACGCTATCATGTTGACTAAGCAGAGCGCCTGAAGTAAAATCCAAACATAATAAGGTGATCAGAAACCAATATAGAGAAAAAGCAAGGAGGGTAAAGAAAATGCCACGATTATTGCCGGTTACCTTAGTTTCAATTATTTCCTTAGTCCTCATATCCGTAGCAATATCCTGTGCTCCATCGGGAAGTGCCACCACTGTATCCAGCGGTGACATTGACACTTTCCGCTCGTCATTAGAGAAGAGCGGCTTTACTTTGAAACTGGCGCCATTTGTCCATGTGGATTTGATTAAAATATATGAAGCGGGGAAATTAGCCAATGCTGCTGGCAATAACGCTGGTGCACCTTATAGAGGGGTATTTGGTGCTATTCCAGATAATGTGAACATAACAGACCTGAAGGACATATCTAACGCCCAAGAGAAGATAGAAAACGTGTTATATGGTACTCCCGGGCTGATACAGGGATGGCAGTTAAATCCCGATGAGGCGCTTGTTATCGTCACCAAGACCCCTCCGGAATGCGCCTACTTCAGCTACTGCGGTTTTATCTTCTATAAATACTATGAGAAAGAAAAACAGCGTAAATGGGTCTGGACCAGCTTTAATGACCCGCTAAATAACCTCACCATCAAGACTTCCGGTACCCCTGATGGGGCAAAGGGAAATCCTTTTAACAAAGATACTATCATCATCATCACGGCTGATAAGGACACTGACCAGCGCATACGCAGCGTTGCCACAGCCGCAGGGTATTCCGAGGATATCATAAACACTTACGTAATTCCGAGCTCAATGGTCAAACTGGGCACAGGCCCCGAGTTTGACACAATTGTCTTTGGTCAACGCATGGCGCTCTTTGCCGACGAAAAAGCGGGGCAGGAATATGTAAATGCCGTGTCGTTAGCCTATCGGGTCATACCTGAATCATCGACAAAACTCGACCCGTTTCCGGCACCTGAGTTGCGCGTCAGGGGTACCGGCAAAACGGAGGTGGATTTACAGCCGGCACTAGATGAGCTGCGCCTGGCTATACTGGCAAAGTACAGCAACCTTTCAGCGAACGAGCTGGAAACTTCTCTCTGGCTTCCTGAGTCTTATGAAGCGGTACAGACAGAGACGTATGTGGCCGGAGAAAGCCGCGACACGGTTTACCTGCGCAGCGATACCTTTACACTGGGCGATGACCCTGATGAGTTTATTATTGTGTATGGCGTTAACCATGCTGCCAGCGGAAAGGCTACGTACTCAAACTGCTCCTTTTACGGCCAAGCTGGCTGGAACGGGGTAACCGGTATATTTAGCACCGAGTATACAGGGAGCGCTGAGGAATATTTACCCGGCAACCCGCTGGCTAAATATCTTTACGTGTGTAAGTTTGCGCGTAGCTGTAGCTCCGAAAAGAACTGTGTGGCAGTGCCAACTGGGCCCAAAGCACATGGAGTCGAACTTGATGAGCCCGCTTTCGTGGCGATTCGTGCCTATTTAGAGCCAGCTACCAGGGTGGGGCCGGCCTACACGGAACTACTTTACGACCGGGCTATCAAATTCAGCAGCCGCTAATACTGACACCTAAAGGCGGCTCTAAGTTAAGACTAAGGCTCTCCGTTAAGCGAGCATGGCACGCGAGATGACCACCCTTTGGACCTGGTTGGTGCCCTCGTAAATCTGAGTTATCTTGGCATCCCGCATCATCCTCTCCACCGGGTGGTCCTTTATATAACCATAGCCGCCCATAACCTGCACGGCGTCGGTGGTTACCCTCATGGCTACATCAGAAGCAAATGTCTTCGATATCGCCGAGATATAGCTAAGATTAGGAACTTTGTTGTCGATGGCTGATGCCGCCCGGTAGACAATGGCGCGCGCTGCCTCGACCTGAATAGCCATATCGGCGAGCATAAACTGGACTCCCTGCAGATTGGCGATGGGTGCATTGAACTGGACTCTTTCCTTGGCATATTTGGTCACATAGTCCAGCACCCCCTGTGCAATGCCTACTGCTTGTGCACCTATCACCGGCCGTGTGCGGTCCAGCGTCATCATGGCATATGTGAAGCCTCTGCCCGCCTCACCCAGCAGGTTCTCGGCGGGCACGGGGCAGTTCTCGAAGATGAGTTCAGACACCTGCGAACCTCTAATCCCCATCTTGTCCTCCAACTTTCCAATGGACAAGCCGGGGGTTTTTCTGGGGACGATGAAGGCCGAGATGCCGCGCACACCTTTATCCGGGTCTGTTTTAGCGAAGATAGTATAGGTGATGGCCACGTTACCATTGGTGATGAAGCATTTGGAACCGTTAAGTATGTATTTGCTTCCCTCTAATCTGGCCACGCTCTCCATGGCAGCGGCGTCGGAGCCGGCTTTGCGCTCGGTGAGCCCGAAAGCAAATGTCCCTTCACCCTTGGCCAAAGGAGTCAGGTGTTTTAACTTTTGCTCCGGACTTCCGGCGATGAGTATCGGTTCAGCGGCAAGCCAGCTCGAACCAACGATGTTGGAACAACTGGGGTCAACGCGGGATATCTCTTCGCTGAAGATGCAGCAGGTTAACATATCTTTATCCGTGCCACCGCACTCCTTGGGTAGATGCAAGCTGAACAGGTTGTTAGCCTTGAACAGCTCAAAAATATCCCAGGGGAACTCTCCCGTGCGGTCGATCTCTGCAGAGCGCGGGGCTATCTTTTCCTCTGCTAGCTTACGTATGCTCTGGCGGAATTTCTCCTGCTCCGGGGTGGTTATATATTGCATTCGCTTCTCCTTTCTGGGATATTTTATTCTATTGACTTCCCCCGCTTCCAGTCAATATTAACTTAGCTCCAGGACGCACGAAACTCCATCTATAGCAATTCATAAACAAAGGGCACGGGAATAAACCCCCTGCCCTTTGTTTATCAGCAACTGGAGCCTATTTATTATTTCCCAAGAAACAGGTTCTTCGGATTCTCGACCATCATGGTCTTAATCTGGTCATCGGTCACGCCCTGTGCCTTAAGCGCCGGTATAATATCTTCTGATATGTGGTCGACCCTCCAATTGGCGAGCATCTTCATAATTGCATCCGATACTTGGATGGGGCGGCTCAGCCAGAAATTCATAGTATCGTGAGACAGCATAATCTTATTAGCATACCCCTCTTTGCACAGCGTGGCGATATTCTGGACGCTGACGTCGTCAGGGGCACCGCCCAATAAACCAGCTATTCCAAATCGGTCAAAGGCAATGTTGACACTCTTTTGAAGTATTGACCTATGATAGTTGACGTCCTTGGAATTATTGACATGCCCTATCATGACTTTCTTGGGGTCAGCGCCCTGGTTTACTAGAAACTCGGCCTGCTCCACGCCGCCGGTGGGACCCTGGGTGTGGGTGATAATGGGCACGCCGGTGGCCTTCTGGGCAATAGCCGCCGCTTTATGCACCGCCTTTTCATAGTCCGTCATTTCCGGGCCGGATGCCACCTTTATAACACCGGCCTTGATGCCAGTTGTGCCGACGCCTTCCGTTATCTCTTTTATCATCATCTCGGATATCATCTTAGAGATGTCCGTACCGAATGCCGTCCTCATCCTCCAGTAGGCCGGGGCACCTTCCTCTTCAGTATAAAGCCCGGTGGCAAAGATTATGTTTATACCGGTCTTCTGAGAAAGTTCCTTGTACAGCAAGGGGTCACGACCGCCCATGTCGTTGGCGGTGGCATCAATGATTGTCTGGATGCCTGCTGCCTTGGCCGCCTCACATGCCTTTAGACACGCCTGTAGAGCAGCCTCTCGGTCATAGGGCGCCATGCTGGCATCGGCATACCAGCCAGTATATGCCGATTGCAAATGCTCGTGTACTAGTGTCCAACCAAGCTTGTCGGGAGAAATCGGCCCCAGGGCGGAGTTTATCATCCCTGGTGGTGTGGGTTGTGGTTTGGGTGGAGATTCGGGTTGCGCCGCGGGTGCGCAGGCAAAAGCCATGGAAGTTAGGACTAACAGCAGGGAAAAAAGGGTTGCCAGAAAAATCTTGGAAAACCTGTGCATAAACCACCTCCTGAAACAAATTTTTTTATAGCTTAATTTAAACAGCTTGGAAGCATTCTTGTCAAGAGGTAAAAGCATAGGACGTCCATGATATTACACGGACTGTTGAATTTCCACGGAAACACTACCCGCTATTGACAAAATAACCTATGTGAATGATAATTATTACGTTGTTATGTATCACCCCCTGAACTCAATACCTCAAGGGAAGCGACTTGCTACCTTTCTTCCCTTGCTAGTTGCAACTGTTGCACTATCGGTAATGTTCCGTGTCATCGGACCATCCACTCCCAATATTGTGGCCTTCGAGCTTGCCGGCAGCATCGAGAGAGCAACCAATATTATCAATGCCTGGGATATTGCCGCTCAGTTAAGAGCCAGCTTTGGACTTGGCTTGGATTACCTTTATATGCCGGTTTATGCCACCACCATCGCTCTGGCCTGCGTATGGGGTGCCAGTGTCCTGTCAGGGAGGAAGTGGCGCGCTCTGGGCATGTTGCTTGCCTGGGGTCTGTGGCTGGCCGCCGTATTTGACGCTATTGAAAACTGGGCACTGATAGTTATGCTATTCGGCACAGTTGCGGAGCCCTACCCACAGATGGCTTATATATGCGCTACATGTAAATTCAGTTTAATCATACTGGGCTTGGTTTATATTTTCATTGCGGGTGTTATTTACCTCATAGCGCGCATCATGTCGGCCTCGGGAACACACAGGCGCTGAACTCAGGTTCAGAATGCGTAAATAACTCGTGGACTTCAAGGGATATCTTGACCAAGGTTGGCATGTAAAACAGTAGAGGCCACTACCTCCCCAAAATGACGTCCCAAATGGGCACTACTTCGGTTTTCGTTACAGTTCTCTGCTTCTCTACCTGGTATGGTACTTGATAGGGGACTTGCCTCTCCTTGGTTACGGTCTCCTGTACGACGACATCGTCTGACCACACCAATAGGACACTTGTGATGGCATATGCGTGCCATGTCGTGGCAAGTATGGCGAATTCTCTTACCCCCTCAGCATCAAAGACAATATAGTCGTCCAGCTCTATGCCCGTGCGCAGCTCGCCAAGGACGCGTGCCGACGTCAGCACAGCATTAAAGGCATCGAGCCAATACAATTCTTCTGGCTGTAACCCCAATTTCTGAAACGGTGTAGGCCTAGGTGGAATCTGCCCTATGCCAGTAAGGTCATACACCCGTATCAAGCCTTCCTGGAGCTGTGCACCCGGTGAAACACGAACTTTGACCTGGCTTCTAGAATGTCCCGAAGGAGCTAGCTCATAACCATAATAGTAGCTACCCCTTATGCCCTCAAAGCCTGCGACACTCACATCGGTATACCACTGAACCGTGTGGTTAAGGAACGTTTTGCCTTCGGCGGAGTGTATCACGGTTTCCACGGTATCCGAGTAGGACTCCGTCTTGTACTCAGTCCTGTATTCAGTCTCATAATACGTCTCGACTACCGGAACTTCTCTGGTGACACAGGATGTCGCCAACAGAAGTAAAGCCAGCATCAGCATGGAGCAAAGCATACCCAACCTTCTCATCCGCATACTCCTTTAATACTGTCTCCTCTGTAGAATACGGCGATTGCAGGCTGTTGTCAACTTGGGAAATGAAGCGGAGTTAAGCAATTTCAGTAAGTCCTACATTTCTCAGGTTAAGCAAGGTAAAAGGCCGCCTTCAGCAAAACTAATAGAAGCTCTTAAGGTATTTTACAACAGCCAGACAGAGATAGGAATTGACTATCTCCCCCTATTCCTGCAATCTAGGCAATAAAGGAAGCTGTATGGAATTTACAGGGTCGCCCCAAACGCAGTCCCTTTTGGCCCTGATAAATCACGCTAGTATGTTCTGCCATATTGCTTTTACACTAGAGGACTCTTTACTAATAAATCCGGAGGTTCGAGTCTTTAGCAAACTGGAGACTACAACCGAGCCCCAAACCCCTAAAACCATTCACTACTAACTATATCTATCTTAGTATCAATAGTGAATAGTTTTTCGAGGCTATTTGCTATTGCTTCTGGACGAATCTTTTTTCCTTTCTAGTATATTTTTCAGGTTTTCCCCCTCTTCTTTCATATGCTGTTTCGTAGCCTCAATCCTGTTTTTGGCGAGTTTCTTAAATAGCGGACCGCCTCTGAAACTAACTGTAGCGGTGAAAATACAACTTCTTTCCCCCTTTGGCTCTATGAGAAATGTGTTCCCTGGAGCAAAAATTGACCATGGGAATAAAAACCTATATTCCACCTCTTTGTTAGGAACTATTTTAGTAGTAACAAATTTTAGTTTATGCAGTTGCCCATGAAGATACTCCTCAGCATACATGATTGAGCCTTCCTGGAGAGGTCCGCCCTTAATCCAGCTAACGTCTACATGGTCAGGATGCCAAGCTTGATAGGCTTCCTTGTCTTTAAAACGCTGAACGAGCCATTCAAATACTTTTTCTGGTGCTGCTTCTATTTCTATTGAATCTGTTAGAGTTATCATATTCTGCTATCCTCCACCTGATGGTCTAACCCAAATGGTAACATCTGCCTATCCCTATTTCAATAGCCATTTTTATTGACTGTGTGGATAGCTTTGAGGATTTTGATGAGTCCCTTGTTCTAATGAGGTGGATGTATACTTCGTGGTGGCAGCGGCTGGATTTGAACCAACGACCAAGCAATTGAAAGCTCTTATATCTTTATTTGATAAATCTAGCGTAAATTAACCCGGCAACTATCGCCTGAATTAATATGCTGATACTCCAGGTTATGATCATGAGCAATGATACTGGAAAGCTGCTATAAGACATCACCATGCCCGGAATAGTTATCACCCAGTAACATAGCCCGAAATATATTCCCTTTTTCCAGGCTTTTTCAGTTTTGAATAAGTCCTTTGTAACAGAAAATATCCAGGCAAGTATAATACCCAAAATGAAAGGTTCGACAAGCATAAGGTACATGATTGGATCAGACCATGGCCTGAACAGATTCGTATTGTTATATTCTGCTGCTAACGATGGAAAAATAAGATTAAACAACGGGCCAAGCGCCAGGCTTACTATAAGCATAACCAACCCTGCCAGTAAACCGAAAAGTATAACCTTCTTCATTTTAATCACCCCCTGATAATTTTACGAGATTGCCACGCCTTCGGCTTTAAATGACAATTTGATTGAGGACTGGTGGCAGCGAGTGGATTTGAACCACTGACCAAGGGCTTATGAGTCCCCTGCTCTGCCACTGAGCTACGCTGCCACGCGTTAAAAGTTAGCACAGTTTGACTTTGAGTGTCAAACCTTCCTGGACCTCTTCGGCCGTTTCCCTGAACCAGTTCTGAAATGCTGACCTAAAGCTGCATGGGCACGGTAGGCCTCAACCTGCCGCTGCTGCTCAGCCTTGCTCCACCCCAAAAGACGCCCCATCTCTTTTGACACCGTCTCCACACCATCCAACCCCTGACATGACTCCAGCCCCGCAGCACTGCGCCGGAGCAGAAAGTCGCTCACTGTAAGGGCACTTTCCTCTTTTACGCTGTACTCTATCTGTGCCAGAATATCCTTACAGTGCGGGCAGATGGGTTGCCCGCCTCGTTTATCACGTTTCACCAGCTTCAAGACCTGCGAGAAGCGGGAGCCA
Source organism: Chloroflexota bacterium (assembly GCA_016875875.1). Lineage (NCBI taxonomy): Bacteria > Bacillati > Chloroflexota > Chloroflexota bacterium. Next base: position 63,254 of record VGOP01000003.1, read on the forward strand.
TATAGGTCGGCAAGATGCGCCACCGTCTCAACGGGGAGGCCGTTTTCCTTAGCCGCCTTGGCCACCTTTTCTTGGGGTACAGCCGGTGCCCCGGGCAGAGGAACCTCAGCCGTGGTACATTTTGCCTCCATGCCCAGCTTGCGGCAGACCACATCCACCGCATCCTTGGCTACAGCGCGGTAGGCGGTTATCTTGCCTCCCAGCACCGATATGAAGCCCCCTATGCCGTCCCTCTGTTTATGGTCAAGCACCTTGTGCTCACGCGTAATGTCCGATGGCTTTTCACCGCCGATGTGAGCCAGGGAACGCAACCCAGCGACAGTATAGATGATGTCCTCACTCCGCAATTTCGGGAAGACCTGGTGGAGTCCATGCAGCATATACGCCACGTCAGATTCGTCAGCACAAACAGCATCAAGGTCACCGGAATAGTCGGTATCGGTGGTGCCTATAAAAGTATAGTCCAACCAGGGCATGACGAAGAAGAGACGACCATCTATGGGAGAAAAGAGAACTAAAGCCTCGTTTGTCAGCTTTGGAGTGAGCAGGTGTATGCCCTTGGTCCGGCGTACCGTGCTGGCCGGGCCGCCGTGAAGCAAATCCCTGACACAGTCAACCCAGTGCCCAGCGGCATTGACCACCAGCCGCGCTTTCACTTTATAGGTCTCTCCTGATAGGCAATCCAGCACTTTTATGCCGCAGACATCGTTACCATCTCTAAGGAACCCGGTAAGCTGAGCATGGTTTACGATGGTGGCACCGTGCTCCGCAGCGCAGAGCACATTCTCTATGCCCAGACGCTCCGTAAACGGCGCTTGACAATCATAGTAGAGTATGGCACCTTTCAGGCCCTTTATCTCCGCAAGTTCCGGCTCCATCTCCAGAGTCTCACGCCGTGACAGATGCTGGTGGGAAGGCATAGACTTGCCCGCAGCCATCACATCATACATTCGCACGCCTAGGCTCAGAGCTATTTGGTAATAAAGGCTGGTTATGGGTATTATAAATGGGTAGGGATGTACCAGGTGTGGTGCAATTTTCAATAGAACTTCTCTCTCTCGCAGGTCCTGCCCCACAAGGTGAAATTCCAGCATTCGCAGGTAACGCAGCCCTCCGTGAATCAAGCGAGAGGAACGAGAAGTGGTGCCATAGCCAAAGTCTTCCTTCTCAATGAGCAAAGTCTTTATGCCGCGGAGAGAGGCATCACGGGCAATACCGGTGCCTATAATGCCGCCGCCTATTACAATTAAGTCGAATTTTTCCTTGGCAATGGTACCGAATTCTCTTTTCATGCTGTCCTCTCCAATGCTAGATAGTTTATTTTTCACCCTCACCTCATTCCTCTCCCATCAGGGAAGAGGAGATATAGATTTAGTCTCTCCCCTGGCGGCAGAAAGTCAGAGTGAGGGGGTGTCAGCTTTCGACCCAGCCTCGGGCGCGTTCCACGGCTCGTTTCCAGCCGGCATAAAGGTTCTCCCGCTGGTCAGCGGACATACTTGGCTCATAGGTCTTAGCAGCGCGCCACATTCGGGCAAGCTCAGTGGTATCTTTCCACATGCCCATCGCCAGACCAGCCAGGTAAGCAGCTCCTAGAGACGTGGTCTCAGCTACCAGCGCCGGCTGAATGGGCACTCCCAGTATGTCCGCCTGAAATTGCATCAGGAGTGAATTGGCAGTGCCACCACCATCTACCCTGAGCAAGGCCAATTGGATGCAGGCTTCATCGCTCATCACCTCTACTACATCCCGAGCTTGGTAGGCGATAGCCTCCAGGGTAGCCCTTGCCAAGTGTCCTGCGGTGGTGCCTCGAGTGAGTCCAATGATAGTTCCTCGAGCATACATATCCCAGTAAGGAGCACCCAGACCCACAAAAGCAGGGACGAAGTAAACCCCACCATTATCAGGTACGGAGCGGGCGAGCGGCTCGCTCTCAGCAGCGCTTTTTATCAGGCCCAAGCCATCACGCAACCATTGGATGGCAGCGCCGGTGATAAAGATGCTTCCTTCCATGGCATAAGCGAACTTGCCATCTAACCCCCAGGCCACAGTTGTCACTAGGCCTTTCTCAGAGGGAATCGGCTTGTCACCGGTGTTGAGCAGGATAAATGAACCTGTCCCGTAGGTGTTCTTTGCCATACAGGCATCGTAACAAGCCTGGCCAAATAGGGCAGCCTGCTGGTCGCCAGCTATGCCACCCAGAGGTATCCGAGCATCCCCCAGCAGGCCAGCAGTAGTCTCACCATAACCATGACTGGAAGGCATCACCTTGGGAAGAACAGCCTCTGGTATGCTCAGGATAGTAAGAATCTCCTTGTCCCACTCAAGAGTGTGGATGTTAAATAACATGGTACGGGAAGCGTTGCTGTAGTCGGTAATATGGACAGCGCCACCGGTAAGATTCCAGACTAGCCAGCTATCTATCGTGCCGAACAATAAATCGCCCTGCTGGGCACGGCGTTGTCCCTCAGGTATGTGGTCTAAAATCCAGCGAAGTTTAGTAGCAGAAAAATAGGCATCTATGGGCAATCCGGTCTTCTCCTTGATGAGCCCGCTCAAGTCCCTTTGCTTGAGTTCCTCGCACAGTGGGGCGGTGCGGCGGCACTGCCAGACTATGGCATTGCTCACGGGCTCACCGGTACGGCGGTCCCATACCACGGTTGTCTCCCGCTGGTTGGTGATACCCATGCCTTTCACCTGAGAGGCGGACACCCCAGCTTTTTGGAGGGATTCCTGGGCCACGGCTAGAGAGGTGCGGAAAATCTCTTTGGGGTCGTGTTCTACCCAGCCGGGCTGTGGATAGATCTGGCGTATCTCCCGGTCGGCGCTGGACGCCACCTGACCCGCCTCATCAAAGAGGAGGGCAGCGCTTCCTGTGGTTCCTTGGTCGATTACTAGAATGTAGCCTTTGCCAGGCATAAAGAGTTCTCAACAAAAGGCCGAATATCGCGAGCAGTATATCATATAGGAGGTAAAGCCGACAACCTTTCCTCTAACTCGCCCCCACCAGGGAGGGAGGAATATATGTCGCTCTACACCTCTTTCTTAAGCTCCTCAAAGGCTTTCTTCACTTCCTCCACGGAGGCCTCATCTTCCAGGGTGGTCAAGTCGCCGATTTTGGTGCCGCTGGCTACCGCTTTGAGAACTCGTCTCATAATTTTTCCACTCCTTGTCTTGGGCAACTTGGCGACAAAGTAGATTTCATCAGGAGTGGCTACAGGCCCCATTGTCTGGCGTATGTGCTGCTTTATCTTGTTCTTAAGTTCCTGAGAGGGTTCTACTCCTTGCTTGAGTATAGCGAAGATAACCACGCTTTCACCCTTAACCTCGTCTGGCCTGCTGGCTACAGCCGCCTCAACTACAGCGTCGTGAGATACAACAGCATCTTCTATCTCTATTGTGCCTATTCTGTGTCCAGCTATTTTAAGGACTTCATCGGCTCTGCCCAGCAACCAGTAGTAGCCATCTTTGTCCTTGATGGCATAGTCGCCGGTATAGAACATGCCGGGGAATTTAGACCAGTAGGTTTCCTGGTATCTTTGTGGGTCTCCGTGTATACCCATTAGCATACCCGGCCACGGTGACTTTATAACCAGATAGCCTTTCTCTCCGGCTGGCACTGATTTACCACTTTCATCAATTATATCAGCATTGACCCCGGGCAGGGGGAAGGTTGCTGAGCCCGGTTTGAGAGGTACCAGTTCTATACCTGGTGTTGGCGATATCATCGTGCCGCCGGTTTCGGTCTGCCACCAGGTGTCCACTATGGGACATCTTTCGCCGCCGATGACCTTGTAATACCATTGCCAGGCTTCGGGATTTATGGCTTCTCCAACGCTGCCCAATAGCTCTAGGCTGCTCAGGTCGTGTCTTTTGACCACATCCTCGCCATATTTCATCAGCATCCTGATGCCGGTAGGCGAGGTATAAAATATAGAAACTCCATATTTCTCTACGATGTCCCACCATCTATCTACCGAGGGGTAGTCAGGAGCTCCTTCGTAGAGGACTATGGCAGCGCCATGGCACAAGGGGCCATAGACTATGGAGCTGTGCCCGGTGACCCAGCCAACATCGGCGGTGCACCAGTAAACCGATTCCTCCTTTACATTAAAGACCCATTCGTAGCCGGAATTAGTGAAAACGAGGTAGCCGCCGGTGCCGTGGACAATGCCCTTAGGCTTTCCGGTGGTACCTGATGTATAAAGAATGTAAAGAGGATGGGTGGCCTCAACAGGTTCAGCGGGCACGAATGAGCTAGCATCATCAAGTAGTTCATGAAGCCAGAAATCTCGTCCTTGTTTCATCTTTACGTCTATACCTGCTCTTCTAGCCACCACCACCTTTTTTATTGAGGGCGCTAGGCTTACGGCTTCATCGCTGATCTTTTTGAGTTCCAGGTGTTTACCTCTTCTGAAACCGGCATCTGCGGTGACCAGAACCTTGGCCTGTATATCGTTGATTCGGTCGGCCAGAGCCTGGGCACTGAAACCGGAGAAAACGACGGTATGTGGGGCCCCGATTCTGGCGCAGGCGAGCATGAATATGGGCAGCTCGGGAATCATCGGCAGATATAGAACGACCGTATCCCCTTTATTTACACCTAGATTCTTGAGGACTGAAGCGAACTTATTGACCCACCTATAAAGGGTGGAATAGCTTAATACCTGGCTATCCCCCAACTCACCCTCCCAGTATATGGCAACCTTGCTTCTCCGCCAGGTCTTAACATGCCGGTCCACGCATTGATAGCTGGCGTTTATTTTGCCGCCGGCGAACCAGCGGGCGAAGGGTGGTTCCCACTCAAGGACATTGTCCCACGTCTTGAACCAGTCCAACTTGCGGGCTTCTTCAGCCCAAAAACGTTGTGGGTCTTGTATTGACTGGTTATACATATCCATGTATTTCTTGAATGGCCAGTATACCGATTCCGAAGGCAAAGATGTGCCTACCATAGCCCCCCTCCTTTCCTTAATATAATGTCGTATTATTATATCAATTTGACAGTTGCCTTGAATTTTTGCTGGCAGTCGGGATGCTGTTGCTGTAACCCGCAGGCATTGCAGTGGCCATAGCGACAATCCGGTGTCTCCTTCTCTTGCCACATATCCCGATGTTCTTTAGTGAGAAAGGCAGGCGTTACCCCAATGTCAATATGCTGCCAGGGTAATACTTCGTCCAGAGGTCGTTCCCGATTAGCATAAAAGGCTGGGTCGAGTCCGATTTCCTTGAAGGCATGCAGCCAGTTATCGTAGTTGAAACATTCCTGCCAGGCATCGAATTTGCTGCCCAGTTCCCAGGCCCTATGGATGACTTTGCCAAGTCTGCGGTCACCTCGAGATAAGACTGCTTCAATCTGGCTGGTTTTAGTGTCCTGCCATGAAAGGTGAGCTCCAGTCCGGCGCAAGCCCTGTTTGAGCAGTTCATGTTTGGGGGTTAGCTGCTCTTCTGTATCCTGCGCTAACCATTGGCAGGGGGTATGAGGCTTGGGAACAAAGGTGGCTACACTGATCCTGAGCCGTGGCGGTTTATTCCTAAGCTTCTTGCCTAGCTGGCAGGTTTTGGTGACCAGGTCTGCTATGCCCTTTACGTCATCCATGGTTTCGGTAGGCAGCCCGACCATGAAATACAGCTTGAGGTTCAGCCAGCCTTTTTCGAAGGCAGTGGCGAAAGTGTCAAGCATCGCCTCTTCGGATATACGTTTGTTTATGACCTGCCGCAGCCTTTCAGTGCCGGCTTCAGGAGCGAAGGTCAGAGTAGTCTTGCGTCGGTAAGGCAGTGATTCCACCAGGTCTATGGACGATGCATCAAGGCGGAGGCTGGGTAAGGACAAGGATAGGTTATCATGGTAATATTTGCTAGACAGATGGCGGATTAAGCCGCTTATGTTATGGTAATCTCCGGTGCTCAGAGAAACCAGTGATACTTCATTATAGCCGCAGTTGCTTATAAGCTCTGCCACACCTTCGATTACTTGTTGCTCGGGAAGTTCACGGACTGGACGGTAAATCATTCCGGCCTGGCAGAAGCGGCACCCTCGGCTGCACCCCCTCTGGATTTCGACTGCTCCACGGTCATGAACTACTTTGATATGAGGTATCACCGGCTTGGTAACGGGCTGGGGCAATTCGGCAATTATCTGCCGCTCAATTGGTAGCCTGGCTTCGGGCACCTTTGGCGTTATGCTGGTGAAGGTGCCATCTTTGTGATAGGCCACTTTGTATAAGCTCGGGACATATGAACCAGGAATAGCTGAGGCTTCTGGTAACAGTTGCTTTTTGTTGTCCTTGTAAGCCCGGAAGACGTCTAGTAATTTCAATATTGCCTCTTCAGCCTCGCCGATAACAAATAAGTCGATGAAATCAGCCATTGGCTCCGGGTTAAGGACGCAGCTACCACCGGCTATTATCAGGGGGTGTGAATCGTTTCGTTGGCGGCTGAACAGCGGGATTTGAGCCAAGTCGAGCATGTTTAACACATTGGTGTAGGTGAGTTCGTAGCCCAGCGAGAAGCCGATGATGTCGAAATCTTTCAGAGGGTGTCTGGTCTCCAGGCTGAACAGCGGTATATTATGCTGTCGTAGCTGCGCCTCCATGTCCACCCAGGGGGCATAAACCCGCTCGACGAGGACGTCAGGCTGGTCATTTAGTATTTTGTAGAGTATAGGCAGTGCCAGATTGGACATGCCGACCTCGTATACGTCGGGGAAAGCCAGGGTGATTCGGATGGGAGTCGCCTGCCAGTCTTTTATAATGCTGTTCCACTCGCCACCGCTGTACCGGGCCGGCTTAGAGACCTCATAGAGTATATCATCAAGACTGTTCATCTTTTTTAGCTCACAGGGGTCAATTATAGCTTTCAGCAGCGGCAGCTTTCAATTTCTCTGTGTTTTTCTGCAGGGGCACCGCTCCTCATTTATATACATAAAGTTGCCACTTCCCTTCACAGGTACAAATCAGGTACAAATACTGTTGACGCTTATATAGTGAGGTGATACAATATTGCTTTGGTTCGGCCTAATCATACCATCAACCCTGAAAAACGAAGCTTTTCAGGGGGCATTAAATAGAAGGGGGCTCACATGGTTTTAATCGGCGAAAGCATTCACATTATTTCTAAAGACGTCAATGACGCTGTCAAGGAACGCAATCCCAAGGTAATCCAAGACCTAGCCAAAGCACAGACTGCCGCTGGGGCAGACTACATAGACTTGAATCTCGGTCCGGCGAAGAGGGACCCGGAAGAGGTAACCCAGTGGCTGGTCAATACAATTCAAGGAGTCACCGATTTACCCATATCTGTGGATACTTTGAATCCTGTAGCTATGGAAGCCGGCCTCAAGGCCTGCAAGAAAAGACCTCTGCTTAACTCTTCCTCGGGAAGAACTGACAGCAAAGAGCGCATGCTTCCACTGGCTAAGAAATATAATACCGATGTGGTTATTTCCGTTCTCACCGACAAAGGCTGTCCCCCTGACATCGATGCCCGCATAGAAAGCATTATGGAAACAATTGCCTTAGCCAATGAGCTTGGTATCCCAAACGAGGATATCTGGGTTGACCCCATAATACTGCCGGTGAGCGCCGACCAGAAACAAGTTGCCGATGCTGTCGAATTCATTGGCATGTTGGCGGACCTAATGCCCGGTGTTAAATCTACGGTAGGGCTGTCAAACGTATCCAACGGCACACCCGAGGAACTCAGAGGTATTCTCAATCGCACCTACATGATAATGCTGGGAAGAAGGGGGCTCTACTCGGCAATTGCCGATGTCCTGGATGAGGAGCTGGTCAAGCTAAATAAGGGCGAGCTCCCTAAGATCGTTGACCTTATCTACAAGACGATGGACGGGGAGGCTATAGACATCGCTTCGCTGTCGCAGAAAGAGCGAGACTACGTTAAAACCACAAAAGTGCTCATGGCAGAGACACTTTACTCTCACGCTTGGCTCGAGAGTTAGAATTCTTTAAAAGGAGTTAACGATGGACTACAAAGCACCTTTGGAGACCTATTCAGGAAAAGTAGCCGAGGTGGTGATTGGTAAGGGAGAAAAAGCTTTAAAGATTGGGGGAGAGAGCGTTCTCCCCTTTCATTTTTTCGAGGGCAAGATAGAGAACCGACCTCGGCTGGCTTTAGAAGTCCTTGATGCTGCGCCGACAAACTGGACCGAATGGGAATGCCGGCCTTATAAGGACGTTCTTTCCGACCCGGTGGCCTGGGCGAAGAAATGCTTAGACCTTGGTGCTGACCTCGTTTGCCTGCGTCTGGTGAGCACTGACCCGGCTGGGGCGAATGCTCCGGCGGACAAGGTCGCTGCCGTAGTCAAGCAGGTGGCATCGGCCATAAAGACGCCGCTTATCGTCTATGGCTCTGGCGATGGGACAAAGGATATCGAGGTGTTGACCAAGGTGGCGGAAGTCTGTGCCGGTGAAAATCTCCTCCTGGGTCCGCTGGCCAAGGAGAACTATGAGCCTATAAGCAAGGCGGCTTTAGACCATGGGCATTGCATAATCGCTCAGTCTCCATTGGATATAAACCTGGAGAAGGAGTTAAATGTAAAGCTGCTGAAGACGTTCCCCCGTGAGCGGATAGTCATCGACCCATTAAGCTCGGCCTTGGGTTATGGTATGGAATACAGCTTCACTATAATGGAGAGAACCAAGCACATCGGCGTCATGTTCGGCGATAATACCATGCAGATGCCCATTATCGCTGACCTTGGCAGCGAGTGTGCCAGGACCAAGCAGGCTAAGGAAAGCGAAAAGCAGGGGCTTCTGTGGGAGAGCATTACCGCCATTAGCCTTATTTTGGCGGGTGCCAGTGTCCTGATATTGAGGCAACCTGAAAACTGTAAACTCATGCGAGAGGTTATAGACGGCAAGATATAATATTGATAACTATTCTCATTAATAGTATAATTAAATAGTAATCATCTTTATATAAGGAGGTATCCATAATGGCTGTAGTTACCAAAAAGAAGAAAAATCTGCGGAAAGATACGGTAAACGAGATAATACGGGCGGAAGATAATTGGGAACCTGTGGGGCATACGCCGATGCCTGAGCTTCCCGATTTAAGAAACTGGGACATGAGGCTGCTCAAGACCTATAAGCCCTTTTATGCGCCTATGTGTGATTTGTGCTGCTTCTGCACTTACGGCAAATGCGACCTTACCGGGGATAAGAGGGGAGCTTGTGGCATAGATATTTCAGCTCAGCAGGCTAGGGTTGTGCTTTTAGCCTGTTGTATGGGCACGGCGGCTCATGGTGGACACGCTCGGCATGTGCTTCACTATCTGATTGAGAAACATGGCAAAGATTATAAAATTAATCTCGGTGACCAGATACTTGTAGAGGCGCCGCATATACGGACGATCCTTGGGCTCAAGCCAGAAAATTTGGGTGACCTGGAGAAGGCTGTTGAGTATGTGGAGAATCAGCTTATTCACTGTATCTCGGCGCTTCATACCGGTCAGGAGGGTTCGGCGCTTGATTATGAGTCTAAAGCCCTTCATATCTCCATGCTAGACCACGTTGCCTTGGAAGCCGCCGACATTGCCGAGATAGTAGGTTTCGGCTATCCGACATCTGTGGCTGAGACCCCATTGGTTGACCTGGGTTGGGGGGCAGTGGACAGGACGAAGCCGGTTGTACTCTTGATTGGGCATAACCCGGTTACGGCTATCCCCATCGTTGATTATATAAATGCCAATGGCCTTCAGGATAAGGTCGAAGTCGCCGGCATTTGTTGCACCGCGCAAGAGGTGGTGAGATACAGTGATAGGGCTAAGGTGGTTGGCCCTCTGTCTCGCCAGCTTTTCTTCATCAGGACTGGCATCGCCGATGTTATCGTCACCGATGAGCAGTGTGTAAGATGCGACACCCCCGTAGAGGCTGCCAAGGTGGGCACAGCCCTGATTGCTACCAATGACAAAATCTGCTATGGGCTTGAAGATGTGAGCAAGAGGGAAGCAGACGAAATAGTCAAAGACATGGTAGGTGGAAAGCAGACTTTGATATTTGACCCGGATAAGGCAGCCGAAGTAGCAGTAAAAGTAGCTATGGAACTGGCGCCTAAGAGGAACAAGGTGCTGGTCAAGCCGGAAGAGGTGCCCGATTTAGCCAAAGACCATAAGCTGTGTAATATGTGCAGCCAGGTCTGCCCCAATTTGCTGCCGGTCGGCGATGCCATCGAGGCGGCGAAAAATGGCAATATACAGCCGCTGGTGGAGGTGTTTAACAAGTGTATCGGCTGTGGCAAGTGCGACCAGGAGTGCCCTCGCCATGTGCCCATAATCAAGATGATGCAGGCAGCAGCCAGCTGGGAAACGTGGAAGATGAGGGTGGGGCGAGGACCGATTATGGACGTAGAGATAAGAAAAGTCGGTGCGCCTATCGTCTTGGGCACTATACCCGGCATCATCGCCATCGTCGGCTGCTCCAACTTCCCTGAAGAGATTACTGAGATAGCCGACATCGCTGAGGAATTCGCCAAGAGGAAATATATTGTGGTGCTAAGCGGCTGCTCGGCTATGGTGGCCGGGATGAAGAAGGACAAGGAAGGCAAAACTATTTATGAGAAGTATCCGCCCAATTTCGACGCCGGCGGAGTTCTTAATGTCGGTTCCTGCGTAGCTAATTCCCATATCACCGGCGCTGCCATGAAGGTGGCTAATATCTTCGCCACTCTGCCTTTGCGAGGCAATTATGAGGTTATCGCCGACTATATCTTAAATCGCGTCGGTGCCTGCGGCCTTGCTTGGGGAGCTTATTCTCAGAAAGCAGCGTCAATCGCCACGGGCTGTAATCGGCTGGGCATACCAGTTGTCTTAGGTCCTCATTCCTCCAAGTATAGAAGACTCTATATGAGCCGGAAGGAGGAGGATGACTGGACGGTGATGGATGGCAGGGAGAAAAAGCTGGTAAACACTGAGGAGCCATCGCCTGAACATCTGATTACAGTGGTAGAGTCCAAAGAGAGGGCGATGGTAACCATGGCTAAGTTGTGCATCAGGAAGAACGATACTGCTCAGGGGCGCCAGCTGAAGCTCACCCATTATATTGCCCTGCATAAGCAATATATGGGAACCCTGCCTGACGACCTTCACCTTTTCGTCAGAAAGGCTACAGATATACCCATATTCTTTAAGAAAGAAGTGATGGCCTATCTTGAGAAAGTGGGATGGAAGGAGAAGCCAGTCTTGACTCTGCCTACTCTGATCGGAACTTATACGTCCGAGGTCCCGCTGGATGCGGTCGTCCACTAAGGAGATTCAAAAGAGAATTTTATGCGCATTCTGGTAGCTATACAAGGCCATTATGGCCAGAGAATTGCCGATAACATAAGGAAGTATGGTTCGGCTGACTGGAAGGTTTATTCTTACACTTTCCAGCAGGACTTGCCAGCCATAATCGATGACGCTGATGAGTTTCTGCCTAAAGAGTTGCCGGAGGCCGATCTGCTGATATCTCTAGGTGAGCACCCAGGGGTGGCTCAGATGATTCCCGACATGGTGAAGAAGAGCGGTGCCAAAGCAGTGATTGCCCCGGCGGATAACCGCGTCTGGCTGCCGCCCGGTCTGGCCAAACAGATTAAGCGCAAGCTGGAATCTATGGGAGTGGACATGGTCTATCCCGTTCCCTTCTGTACCCTGGCAGAGAAGGATAGTCAGAACCCTAATATTAAAGAATTTGCTAAGTATTTCGGAAAGCCAGAAGTGGACATAGAGCTTGATAAAGATAAAATAAAGCGGGTCACAGTTATCAGGGGGGCTCCCTGTGGCTGCAGTCCGTATGTGGCTGACGGTTTGGTGGGAATCTGGGAAAGGGACGCCGTGGAGAAATCCGGACTTCTCCATCATCAATACCCCTGTCTGGCGACAATGGGGATAGACCAGGAATTTGAAGACACTCTGATGCACCGTGGCGGGCTTATGACTAAATTGGCAGTAGAGAAAGCTATTAAGGATGTTAAGGTAGCTAAGTAAGGAGGTTTTATCATGACCACGACTTTACCATATCATCGAGTTAACGTATTAACCGGCACTAAGTCAGCTAAGATTATTGAAGATGCCAGCGAGTATGCGCACCTGATTAAACGAGCTACAAGGCCGCTATTGGTGCTCGGCTCCTGGGCTCTTACCACGACTTTAGGCGGCAAGCTTCTTATAGAGTATGGTGTGGAGATAGCTAAGACACTTGATATTCCCATATGCGCTACTGCTCACACCAAGAAGAAGCTGCTTGAGCTGGGCGTTGAGCCAGCCAGCAGCTATGACATTATAGAGATTCTCAACCATCTCAAAGACCCGGCATGGAAAGGGGTCAAGAAGGAAGGTAATCACGATCTGGTGATGTTTCTTGGGTTCAGGACTGACCTCGGTGAGCAGGGACTTTCCACCCTGAAGCATTATGCCTCGCACCTTAAGACTATGACCTTGTGCAAATTTTATTATCCACATGCCAGCTATTCCCTTCCTAATATGAGAAAAGATGAACAGTGGAAGGAATTTCTAGATAATCTAATTACAAATTTAAAGAGTAAGGAGGCATAACAAAATGGCAGGAATTTTCCCAGTGGACGTTGGCCCACAATACGAGGGCGAAGTAATTAGAAAAGGCGACATGTATGTCGAATTTGGTGGCCCACAGGCGAAGAGCAAATTTGAGTTGGTGACTCTAAAGGGTATTGACGAGGTTGAGGACCAGAAGATTGAGGTCATCGGCCCGGACATCAAAGACTTGAAAGAAGGGGGGAGTTACCCCATAGGTTTGCTAATCGATGTTGCCGGTGCCAAGCTAGAGAAAGACATGGAGCCAGTGTTTGAGCGAAGGATTCACCTTTATGCCAATTATATAGAGGGCTTGTATCACATGAACCAGAGAGACGAGATGTGGGTCAGGCTGAGCAAGGACTCCGTGGCTAAGGGGCTTAACTCTTTTGAAGCCATTGGCCAGATACTGATGTTCCTCTATACATCTGAGTTGGATGTCATCGAGAAGATTTCCATCACCTTTGTTACCGATGAGAAGAAGGTTGAGGAACTTCTAGCCAAGGCCCGCGAGGTCTATAAGGCAAGGGATGAGAGGGCCCGTGGCTTGAAAGAGGACGATGTTCAGGAGTTTTATAGCTGTGCCCTGTGTCAGAGCTTTGCCCCGACCCATATATGCATTGCCACCCCGGAGAGGGTGGCTAATTGCGGGGCCATAAGCTGGTTCGATGGCAGAGCCGCTTACAAGCTCGACCCGGAGGGGCCGGTACAGGAGGTAAAGAAGGGTGAATGTTTAGACCCGATAAGAGGGGAGTACAAAGGCTGCAACGAGCTGGGAGCAATAAAATCTATGGGGGCTTATGACAGGGTCTTTCTCCATAGCGCTTTTGAGCATCCGCATACCTCTTGCGGTTGCTTCCAGGCGATTTGGTTCTATATCCCCGAAGTCGATGCCTTCGGCCTCGTCCACCGCGATTTTGCTGGGCCCACAGTAGTCGGTGTGCCTTTCTCCACTATGGCTGCAGACACCAGCGGTGGCCGGCAGGTAGAGGGCTTCCTGGGCCTAGCACTGGAGTATCTCAGGTCGCCCAAGTTCCTGTATGCCGATGGTGGAATCAAGCGCTGTGTGTGGATGCCCAAGGAGATAAAAGAGAGATACAAGGATGCTATACCCGCAGACCTGTACGATAAGATAGCTACAGAGGAAGATGCTAAAAACACTGATGAGCTGATTGCGTTTTTGGATAAGGTAGGCCATCCCTGGGTGAAGGGTGAGGTAGAACTTCCTGTATAAAACGGACTAGGAGGATCGACATGGCGTTAAAAGGAACTGACGTTGTAAAGAGGCTTCCCGACGGAGGCAAAAAGAATTGCCGTGAATGTGGTTTTCCCACCTGTTTTGCCTTTGCCATGAAGCTGGCTGCTGCTGGTGTAGCACTTGATAAATGTCCTTACCTGCCAGCAGATGTCAAGGCCGAGCTGGAAGAAGCTCTGGCACCACCTATCAAACCGGTGACCATTGGCTCTGGCAAAAATGCCCTCGAGATCGGTGGTGAAGAGGTGGTTTACCGGCATGAGAAGACCTTTGTCCATCAGCCGGGCATTGCCCTGCTTATCTCGGATAAGGATGCTGATGCAAAAATAGATGAGAAGCTGACGAAGATAAAGGAGCTGCAGTTCCCCTGGGTGGGGCTGACTCTTAAGGCGAACGTTCTGGCGTTGCGGTTTGAGTCAGGTGATAAAGCTAAGTTTGAGGCATTGGTGAAGAAGGTCTGCGAGAGCACCGACCTGCCTGTAGTGCTAATGTCCGAAGATGTTGATACTCTGCTTTCAGCTCGAAAGATATGCGGTGACAGGAAGCCGTTACTTTACGCGGTCACCAAAGATAACATCGACAAGATAATTGCTGGAATTAAGAGTTCGCCGACGCCGGTGGTGGTGAGGGGTCACAGCGTGGAGGAGCTGATACCACTGACCACCAAGCTGAAGGAGGCGGGCCTTGATGAGATCGTCTTGGACCCAATCGCCAAGAATATGCAGGAAGCTATCAGGGATCAGACACTCATCCGACGAGCAGCTTTGAAACAGAACTTCAGACCTCTGGGTTATCCTACTATCAGCTTCCCCTGCTTCATAGCGAAAGACGAGATCAGGGAGATTCTGCTTGCCGCCATGTTTGTGATTAAATATCCCGGCATAATTGTTCTCTCTGACTTCGACCGGTACTCGTTATTGCCGTTGCTGGTGCAGAGGCTAAATATCTATACCGACCCGCGCATACCGATGTCTGTGGAGCAGAAGGTTTACGAGATAGGCGAGCCGAATGACGAATCACCGGTGTTGATTACCAGCAACTGGGCGTTGACTTACTTTATTGTTGCCTCGGAGATTGAGGGTAGCAAGGTTGCGTCCTGGCTGTGCGTTAAGGATACGGAAGGACTTGGCGTCCTCACCGGCTGGGCTGCTGGCAAGTTCTCTGGCGACTCCATCGGGCCATTTATTAAAAAGACTGGAATCGAAGGCAAAGTAAAGCACAAGAAGCTTGTTATTCCGGGCAAAGTAGCCCGAATTAAAGGAGAACTAGAAGAGGCACTGCCCGGTTGGGAAATCATCGTCGGGCCCAGAGAAGCCAGCGAGATACCAGCCTACTTACCGGGCCTCGTGAAGAAGTGGAAGAACTGAAGCCAGAACTGGTAGACATCCTGGTCCCAAACAAGAAGGATAGACGCCATTTAATCTCCCTTCTTCAGCAAGTTCAATATAAGTTTGGCTATATTCCAAAAGAGGCGATGCTAGCCATCGCCGACTTTCTAGAAATCCCAGAGAGCACGGTGTACGGCATCGCCACTTTTTATAATCTGTTCCGCTTCACACCCCTCGGCAAGCACCCGGTTAAGGTTTGTATGGGCACCGCCTGTCACTTGGCTGGAGGCAAGCTTGTCCTTGAGGCCATGGCCAGGGAGCTTGACATCCAGGTCGGCGGCATCACATCTGACCAAGAGTTCAGTCTGGATAGGGTAGCCTGCGTTGGCTGCTGTGCTCTGGCCCCAGTCGTGGTAGTCAGCGACTCTGTCTATCCTAGGATGACACCACCGAAGGTCGAGGAGGTGCTGGTGACCGTTAAGCCGGTAAGCCAGGAGCAGCCGGAGAAACATTAGGGGCAGTTGATGACCTTTGAAGAAATCCAAAAGCAGGCGAAGTCCAACTGGGACTCCCAGTATCACGGCAAAGCCCCACACATACTCATCGGCACGGCTACCTGTGGCCGAGCCGCCGGTGCACTGCCGGTAGTCGAAGCTTTTAGTAACGAGCTGGCGAAGAGAAATGCCCGGGCCAAGGTTACCGAGGTCGGCTGCATCGGGCTTTGCTCCTTCGAGCCGCTGGTAACCATAATCAAGCCTAGTTCCTTCACCGTCTGCTATAACAATGCAACTCCTCAAGTTGTGCCCACGCTTGTCGAAGGCTATGTACTGGGTGATGACCCCTGCCTTGACCTGGCTTTGGGCACCCTTGACGGCGGTGATGGCAAAGCAGTCTATATTCCAGAGCTTTCCAGATTTGAGCACGAATATCGCCTGCTCCTGCGAAACTGCGGTTACATCGACCCCGGGAATATAAACCACTATATCGCCAACGGTGGCTACAGCAGCCTGGCTATGGCTCTGCAAATGGAGCCCGACACCATAGTCGGGGAGATAAAGAAGTCTGGCCTCAGGGGTCGGGGTGGTGCCGGCTTCCCCACCGGCAGGAAGTGGCAGCAGTGCCGCGAAGCCTCAGGGCAGACTAAATATATAATCTGCAACGCTGATGAGGGAGACCCGGGGGCTTTTATGGACCGGGTGGTTTTGGAGAGCGACCCTCAGCAGGTCATAGAAGGCATGGTTATCGCCGCTTATGCCGTCGGTTCTCATGACGGGTTTATCTATATTCGAGCTGAGTATCCACTGGCTATCGAGCGCTTGCAGGTTGCACTGGAACAGGCAAAGAATCTGGGGCTATTAGGCGATAATATTCTGGGCAGCGGTTTCAGCTTTGATATCGAGATAGTCGAGGGAGCTGGCGCCTTTGTCTCCGGCGAATCCACCGCCTTAATGTATGCCATCGAGGGCAGACGTAGCATGCCCAGGGCCAGACCGCCTCATTCGGTGAAGGCCGGCTTGTGGGGCAAACCTACGGTGCTTAACAATGTCAAGACCTATGCCTACGTTCCTCTGATACTGGCTCGCGGGGCTGATTGGTTTTCCGGCATCGGTACTGAAGGCAGCAAGGGCACAGCCGCCTTTGCACTGGCCGGAAAGATGGTCAACACCGGGCTGGCGGAAGTGGCTATGGGTACAACGCTGCACGAGCTCATCTTCGATATCGGCGGTGGCATTCGCAGTGGTAAGAAATTCAAAGCGGTGCAGATAGGCGGGCCCTCCGGCGGCTGTTTACCTGAAAGCATGCTGCGGACGGCGGTAGATTTCGATTCGCTCCGCAAAGCTGGAGCAATTATGGGCTCCGGCGGTGTCATTGCCATGGACGAGGACAACTGCATGGTTGATACCGCCAAGTTCTTCCTCGACTTTATACAGAAGGAGTCCTGCGGCAAGTGCTCCACCTGTCGCATTGGCAGCAAGCAGATGCTGGACATGTTGGAGGACATTACTGTTGGCAAAGGCAAGATTGAGGACATAGATTGGCTGGTTGAAGTTGGGCAGGACATAAGTGGTGGCTCGCTGTGCGGCTTGGGCAGAACGGCGCCCAATCCAGCCCTAACCACGATTCGCTATTTCCGTGATGAATACGAAGCCCATATTCTGGAGAAGCGATGTCCGGCGCTGGTATGCAAAGAGCTAATCGCCTATTACATACTTCCCGAGAAATGCGAGCGAGCCTGCGAGCATTGTGTCTTATCCTGTCCCGTGAAAGCCATCACCACTAATGAAAAGGGTATAAAGGTCATCGACCAGAGCAAGTGCACCAAGTGCGGCAGCTGCCAGCTCGTCTGCCCGCCGGAATATAATGCCGTTATACGTCTCTCCCCACCCAGCCTGGTGCCAGTCTCGGGAGCTAAAACCCAAGAATAACTAAGAGTTTTAACCTCATTTGTCCTTGCTTTTTGACGCCCGAATTTCCTTAATTCGCTGGCGTAGCTGAACGCTAGATAGCCCTTGCTCGCATAATGCAAGAATCTGTTCAAGAAGGTCCTTGTCTTTATAAATGTCTTTGAACTTTAATATCTCGTACCATTGGTCGAAGTTAGCTCTTTCTACGTTCCTTTTTAGCTGCTTTCCTAGGTGGTACATGGTTTCTGGATACCTTTTTGATTCTTCGGCATTCTTTCTTTTCCCACCGAATAGGTCTGGGCGTAGGTCATATCCCATCCGACGCCAAATAAGACCTCTTCTATCGGTGAAGCCTTGCTTGTCGACAAACTGAAGGACTTTACCCGCTTCGTAATAATATAAAGATTCTCTCTTTTTGCCTGCATATTTCTTTGCGATGGCCTCTATTTCACTCAATGCAGCTCGTATTAAATTTTCTGCCTCGTCCTGCCTCAACAATTCGTCAATGCTTTCAAGTTCTGTCCCACTACCTAGAATCAATGTTGCATCGAAAGTATCAACCTCTATTTCTTTGCCGTCTACAGTTATTGTTTCTCTCCTTAATATACCCCTTTTTCTCTTCGCCATGGCACGGACACTCCTTCACCCAAACTTACTTTTATGCCAAAGCGCTTAGCACAGCGTAATAATACATTGCATCACGCTTATCTCTAATTACTCTTATTTCATCCGTGTTCAACTGGCCTTCATTATACCTGAGTTCAAGTAGCCCCTCTATTGCTTCGTCTACGCCGCACTTAATAGAGTAGATAAGAATCTCGCCTAGCTTGGCTTTCTTGGAGCTTACTAGCTCCCTAGTATGAACAAAATCAGGATGATCAAAAATTATTCTGAGGGCTCCCCTCTCTGTTACAGGCAAATGCCTTTTTCTTTCCAAAGTTGTGCCTTTGCCATTCGAAAACACCATAGTGCTTAAGAATACCTTTCCTTTTGGTGGAGGTGGCTCTTCATGTAAATAAAAGGTAAACGAGCGTTTGTGGAGCTCATTTCCACTCGAGTCTGTCAAAACAGCAGTTGCCTTATATTCGCCAGACTTATCAATAATTTCTCGGAAATCAACAAGTGGGATATCGATTCCCTTTCTAGCATTAGGGGCAAGTTGAATCGTGTATTTTGGATTGAATTTTAGGTCACCCTCCTCGTGTCTAATTTCCATTTGAAATAGCACCTTTGCTTCATCTGCGGTATCATTGATAAGTTCACATTCCGTTATAAGAGACTCGTCGTACTCCAGTTTTCTAGCGTTACCTCTAAAAGCATCAATTCGTATTTCAGGAGGCTGCTTTGTTTTGTGTTCTTCAGGCTTTGGTTTTTTGCCCCCTGGACCTGTGGCTTCCATGGCTAGCTCTGGAGCATATTCTCTCACAAGGTCATTGACAATACGGACTGCCCGCTGAATAAGATCTTGGGGTAGTGCTGTCACCTCTTTTTTCTTCACTGGGCTGATTTCTTGAACAAACTCTTCTGATTTTCGTCTAATATATTCCCTCGCATGATTCCAAGCTCTCTTGGAGGCAAAACCAAAATGATTAGGGAATTCCACCTTCTTTAGTTCTCGCTCTAAATCTTCGTCGAAAGTGCATGATCCGTAAATCTTGTTCTTAATCGTTTCGTCCGCAGAAATAGGGAGCCTAATAATGGTCATTCCACCTCTCTGTACCGCTACCCCCTAAGATATTCGGGGACTTCGCCTTTGCAGTATCGCAATGTGAGCTTCTTTATCCTGCCTAGATCGCTGATCTTTTCGTTAGTGAAAACCTTTTCCTTTTCGACTGCTGGTAGCTGAGGTAGTTCCACTTTGCGTTCAATGCCATCAAGGTTGACCATAAAGCTAACATTCCAATTCCTAATAATTTCCCACCAAGTTTTTGCTATGTGACTCACGAACTCTTTACAGTCGAGCAATTCATCCCTGAGATCTGGTTTTAAATCCATGATCCAAATGCGGGCGCCTTGGTGATCCGGTGGTTTTGCAGAAGGGATAAAATCACTTAGCTTCCCGGTTTCGTCATCATATTCATCAGTTGTTCCAAATGAAAAACGATATATCCCATCTTCATCAAAGCTTTCAGTCAGAACAAGCTTACCTCTGGCGAAATAATGAAACAAGAATTTGCCTTGACCTCGAGCTCCTAGTGCAGTTTCTTGAGCTTTAGTCGTGTCCCATAAGCTTTGGTACTCCTTCCATCTTTTAGAATTCATTCCACATGTCCCAAAATCTTCTATAATCAAGCAATTTAGCAGGGGGTGATACATGAAAGCTAATTTCCAGTCCTTTCCTTTGCTGGTCAGCCTAGCGTCCCAAGAATTCTGCCCCGCATCCTTTTGCAGGCCCTCACAGAGATGATCGTATTGATCTGCAATATTTTCATCGGTGCGTCCTAAATTTACATCCCTCTTCTTCATCGTTACATACTCCTGCTCATAACTTAAACCTTTGTTGCTTCCCAGGGTTAAACTTAGCCTTAACTTCTCTAAGTTGTTTATTTATTGCCGAGAAGATTCTTTCTATATCCTCTTCTGAATAACTATATAGTTGCCTGTTAGACAAGTTGCCGAGAATTCTAAGCTTATCTAGCACAGCATTAGTTCTCGATATGGCAAGTCTTTTAAATCGTTCCTCTGGAGTTTCATTATTGTTCATACTTATTTCTGCAGCCTCCTATTGTAAAATCCGTCACCAAAATTAATATTAGCACAAATTATATAATATGTCAAGTATTATTATAGCAATTATGGAATATATATTACTTTTACTTGAGCTATAGTTTAATATATGATGCAATAGTTTAGTATATTTCGCATAATTTTGACTCTTTAGGACTTTGTGTTCCAGTGCAAGTCGGGACAGTTTGAGTTCTTGAGGTCACAATTTTTGACCTCAAGTCAGTGGGGTGGGCGGCGCTATCTTCCTGACCCATCGTTGCCATTTATACTTGCGCCATATTTCAGAAATTCCCCAAGTCTTGCCGGACGCCTCCTAAATATGTTAATCAGCGAAGGTCGTCTTTGACGTGCCCGTGGTCGAAGGCTATACTAGATTCATCTTGATAAGGGGGTATGCTAATCATGTCTGAAGTTTGCTGGATGTCTGCTGTTGAGCTTTTGTCTGCCTACAAAAAGGGGAAGCTGTCACCGGTTGAAGTGGTGAAAACGCTGCTGGCAAGAATAGACGAAATAAACCCCAAGATAAATGCCTTTGTCACCAGGACTAACGAGATGGCTTTGTCGGCGGCAAAGGAGTCTGAAAACGCCTTTCAAAAAGGGAAGCCGAGGCCTCTGGAAGGCGTGCCTATCGCCATTAAGGACAATGTGTTCACCAAAGGCATAAGGACCACCTTCGGCTCAAAGCTGTACGAGAAATTTGTACCGGATAGGGATGCGATTCTGGTCGAGCGTTTGAAAAATGCCGGTGCGGTCATACTGGGCAAGACTAACCTACCGGAGTTCGGACTGGTTGGTATCACCGATAACCTCGTGTTTGGCAAAACTGTTAATCCCTGGAATTTGAACAGGACGCCGGGCGGTTCCAGCGGCGGTGCTGCGGCGGCCGTAGCCGCAGGACTTTGCCCGGTGGCTCACGGCAACGACGGTGGCGGCTCCATAAGGATACCTTCAAGCTTCTGCGGCGTGTTTGGCTTGAAGCCGTCTTATGGTAGAGTGCCAACCTATCCTCATTTGCCCGGCTGGGAAACCCTCAATCATGAAGGCTCGCTTTCCCGGACGGTCGAGGATAATGCGCTTATGCTCGATGTAATGGCCGGTCCCTCGCTCTACGACCAGAACTCGCTGCCGCAATATCCGGGCAAATTCCAAAAGGACATGAAGGGCGACATCAAGGGTCTGAGAGTGGCTTTCTCGTCCGACCTCGGCGGCGGCTTCCCTGTGGACAGCCAGGTGCTTGAAATTTGCCGGAAGGCAGCTCTTAGCTTTAAGGAGCTCGGCTGTACGGTGGAGGAGATAAAACCAGGCTGGATGAATATGGAACCTGATTTCCTGGTCACCTTGTTATCAGAAACTCTCACTGCACACGAAAATGAACTGGACAAGTTCAAAGAGATTGTATTTCCTCCTTACATACCATTCATAGAGTTCGCCTCAGCCTACAATAACCGCGATGTAATCAGGGTGCAGTTCAACCGTTACAAATTTTATGAGCAGGCCAGCCAGGTCTTTGAGAAGTATGACCTGATGTTGACTCCGACTCTGGCGACAGCTGCCTTTGAGGCCGGAGACATGGGACCGCTGGGGCCGGAGAAGGTAAATGGTCAGGACAGCAGTCCAAGCTCCTGGGTCTGTTTTACCTATCCCTTCAACTTCACCGGGCAGCCGGCGGCTTCGGTCCCCTGCGGCTTCAACTCCGAAGGACTTCCCGTAGGGCTGCAGATTGTTGGCAGGCGTCTCGACGAGGCGCTGGTACTAAGAGCCTCAGCGGCATTCGAGAAAGCTCATCCGTGGAGAGACAGGAAACCACCGATAGTATCTGCCTAGTCCAGTCATAGATGTTGGGCTGACCAATCGAAAGCTTAAGTCTTAAGAATCAGGAGATGATATAGTGATGTGGGAATCTGAAAAGAAGCAAGTGATTGAGGCGGCTCAGGAGATGGAGAGGAAGGGGTTGGTGGTGGGCACGGCGGGTAATATTAGCCTGCGACTTAAAGACCCCGGTGGTCGGGAACTGCTGGCCATTACTCCCAGCGGCTGCTATTATGATTCGCTCAAGGTTGACGACATAGTGGTGGTTGATTTTGCCGGACAGAAGGTCGAAGGCGAGCTGAAACCTACCATAGAGATGGTAATGCACATCGAGGTTCACAAGGCGCGGAAAAAGATCAATGCCGTCGTTCATGCTCATCCCCCCCTTTGTAGCGCCATTGCCGTTGCCGGCCTGGATATACCTCCACTAATAGATGAGCAAGTCATCCTTATCGGCGGGGAGATAAAGGTTGCCCAATACGGTTTCCCCGGTACCCCAGAGCTGGCGAAAAACGTGGTCTCGGCGCTGGGACCTAGAAACGCCGTCATACTGGCAAATCATGGCGTTCTCTCCGTGGGCAGGGACATGCGTGAAGCTTTGACTATCTGCGAGCTGGCGGAGGAGATGGCGAAAATATACGTCTCTGCCCTGAGTCTGGGCAAGGTTAACCAGCTTCCGGCTGAGGTAGTTGAGCTGGAGCAGGCGTTCTTCGCTTCCGTCTACGGCGAAAGTGAACCATAAGGGGCAATCACGATTTTCCCCAACCTTCTACTCGAAAGAGCCTACAAGACCCTATTCTTGCACAAATGTGACCTGACTATTTATTTCCCCCCTTAAAGCCTTTCAAGCTGGCTAAACTAATTTTACCTTCTCTTCGTTATATATATTGGGAACCTAAGAGGAGGTGGCTACAGCGATGGTTAAGACCAAGTTGTTCTTAGGGGCTATCTTTTTAACAGCTGTTATTTCTTTATTCAGTGCCTGTGCCATTTCAAAGGCATACGCAGAACCAGACTTGGTAGGTTGGATTGACGGCGTGCAGCAGGTTAAAGAGGGTGAAAAGCCGGGACAGATTCTCGTGGGGTCACTCGATGATAAGACATCTGATAAGTATGCGGTCACGATAACCAGCATGACCTTGATACGCATGCTGGTCGGTGACGTACGATACCCGGCAAGCTTTGCCTCTTTAGAAGAGGGCAAGAAGGTACAGATATGGTTCTCGGGACCCGTTATGGAGTCTTATCCGGCTCAAGTTGTAGCTTATAAGATAGTAATTGTAGAGTGAGTGTAGGGATAGATATATTGCAGTGGCCTGTATGTTGTTGTCGTCTCTTATTTACTAGCCTGGACCAATGTGATAGCAAGCACACATTACTCTAGAGAAATTCTACCTCCATTAGCTTTTGGCAGGCTCTCTTAACACTATTGCCAGTATGAAAGATATGCCCAATAATCCTGCGATAAATGCCAGCGGCAAGATGTACTGCCCGGTGGTTCCGCGCATGAATTCCATCGTGGGAACAATAGCTACGGCAGCGGCGTTTCCCAAAAGCTGCAAGTAGCCCACGGAAATCCCGGCGAACCTGGCGCCCGTGATCTCGGCAGACATCGTCAGCATTATGGGCAGAGCAGAAATCAGGAAGAAGCCCAGGAATATGCCATTGACCATGTTCAGCGCATAACCCTTAGTGAGCATCAAAGCGATGATGGATGCAACTCCAATTGAGGATGCCAGCAGTAGAAATGGCTTCCTCCTCATTATTTTGTCCGAAACCAATGGGATGATGATGCAGCCGAGCATGCCGCTAAGAATCAGTATTGCGGATATAGTGCCGGCATCGGTCATTGGAATCTGATGCAGTTCGTTCAATATTTTTTCCAGCCAGGTAGCCAGGCCGTTGAAAACTCCAATACCTATCAAGGCTATAAAGCCGAGAATCACAAAGTCCCTCATTTTAAGAATCGTCTTGATACCTTGCCAGCTTGTGAGTTCCTCCTGCTCCTCTACTTCTCGGGGGGCAATTTCGGGCTTGGATTTAACCAGGGTAAAGAACAGCACCACGCCCAAAAGGCCTATGGCGCCGTAGATTAGGAGCATGGTTTCGAATCCCAGGAATTGCACCAGCGCTGGCGTTGCTCCCAACCCAACCATCATGCCAATGAACAGTGCCAGAGAGCCGAGCCCCACTGCAGTGGCCTCTTCTTTCTGTGGAAACCAGGTTACGGCAAGCTTGGTAACGCCGTTCAGTACAAAAGGTTGCCCTATTGAAATTCCTATCTGGGAAATCAGGAGTATGGTGAATGAGTCAGGATTAACCAGGCGGAGCATGGCGAATATGCCGGTGAAAAGGGCACCTATGCCAACGCCGTATTTAAATCCCTTCTTATCGATAACCAGGCCAGCGGGCATGGTAAGTAAAACTTGGACTAGGGGAAAAACCAGCGTGAACCACATGACGCTGCTTGCCGGTATGCTTAAACGTTCTTCAATGAAAGTCTCAATGGCGGCAAAGTTCAGCCAGTACAGCTGAGTAAGAGCGGCTACATACATATAGACAGCCAGAATAACCCATCTATACTTGTAAACTTTATATTCGTCCATTACTTTCCTTCCCCCTCTCTGTATTTAGTTCTTTGCAGTTTGCGGCAAGGTTTGTAATGCTTAACGGAGGTAGTATACCACTTGAAGAAAGTCTCTGCACGTTGTAGAAAGGGGCAATGGACATAACTGAAGGGCTGTGCTTATATCTCTAGAAAGGAGATTAGTTGATGAGGTTTTGATGCAAGGGGATAATGTCTCTTGTCAAAGATGGCAGCTTTTAGTCCAAGAAATTCGCCAGAAGCTGTGAAAACTCCTCGGTTCTTTGCTTGTAGACGCTATGACCACACCCTTCGAAGATGTGTAACTGACAGTCAGGAATCAGCTCAGCGGCAACGTAAGCATGAGCCGCAGGTACAATACGGTCCCCAGCACCCCAGACCAACAACGTAGGCATAGTTAATTCAGAAAGCTGGTTCAGCAACACTGTTGTCTGCCCCCTCAATGTCGTCATGGTCTTTCCTATGTCCATCTTGACCCGGGTAAGAGGGTTGGCAAATTTAAAAGGAGCATAGAATAGGCGAGCCAGCCATTTAACACCCTTTAAGATAGCAATGCCAGCTTCCCCGAGAGACTTGCAAAGAGCTGGATGAGACAGGAGCCTGACCCAAAGTGCTGTTTCTTTTCCCAGGCACCAGCTGCTTACCAGCACCAGCCCCTTTACTTTCTGGGGAAATTTCAGCGCGTAGTGTAAGGCGATACCACCACCAATCGAATGTCCCATTAAATAGAAGCGCTCGAGGCCCAGTGTATCGGCAAAGTCCTCTATGAAGGTTACGAAGTCTGGTAGATGAAACTTATCGTTAGCCGATTGACTGTGCCCGAAGCCGGGGAGGTCGGGAATATATACACTATAATTTCTGGAAAGCTCTTTCGCATTTTCCCGCCATGACCTGGCGCCATCGCCACCACCATGAATTACAATTAGCGGGTCACCTTGCCCACCGGCAAAATATCGAATGTTAAGGTTGCCGACTGTTATCCTCTTGCTGTGGATATTGTTCGCTACCTCTTTGTTTCTTTCCTGAGTTGATGAGGCCATTTAGTATCTTTTCCGGCCTCCTCCTTTGCCAGGCCTACCACCACTACCGCCACCGTAGGAACCACCTCTGCCGCCACCATAGGAACCACGGCTCCTGTTATCGGTACGAGGGCGAGCACCACTTACAGACAGTGCCCGGTTGTGTAGCAATTTACCATTCAGACCATTAATTGCCGCTTGGCCTTGAGACAACGTTGGCATTTCAACAAACGCAAATCCCTTAGATTGCCCACTATACTTGTCTTTTATGATGCTTACAGATGTCACTTCTCCAAAAGCCGCGAATTCTTCCCGCAATTCCTCTTCGGTTACCTCGTAGGCCAAGTTGCCCACATAGATATTCAATTGGTGCCTCCTTTAGTTGATATGTAATGGAAGCACACATAGGCCGGGTATCCCCGGCCTATGTGTGTCCTTTAAAAAGCAGCGTTACCTGCTTAGTTTGACCTTATTGTAGCAATCGCTACAATACACTGGTCTACCTTCGCGCGGTTCAAACGGCACTTCGGTGTCTTTGCCACATTGAGCGCAAGTTGCGGAGAACATTTGCCTTTGAGACCTGTAGCCACTGTTTCCGTAACGCTCTGACTTTCTTGCCTGGCGGCAGGATTGACAGCGCTTGGGCTCGTTAGTATAGCCTCTAGACGCGAAGAGTTCTTGTTCATCAGCACTGAAGGTGAAGGTAGTTCCGCAGTCGGAACACTGGATCGACTTGTCCTGAAAACCCATTGGATGACCTCCTCTCTTATAAATAGTTGGTTGGAGCCTTGGTCATCCAGCACTTGAGTAGATATGAGTAATATAAACTAAGTTTGTGATAACCTAAACTAAAACCACTAGACAAGTATTATACACTAAAGGGTATCCCTTTGCAAGAGACGGTAAAATTCCCCAGAAATAAGGCCTGCCAGGGCTAAAATGGCTATGATGTTCATTTCAAGGTATAATGATACGTCGCGGAACCGATGGCGATGCCCCGGGTATACGATTGAGGCCCAATTGTTAAAGAGTGAGTTTGGAGGGTGAAATGGGAAAAACGATTGTAGTAGCCGGTAAAGGTGGGGTGGGCAAGACGGCTATCGCTGCCCTGCTCATAGATTTGTTGTCTAAAAAAGGAGTAGTGCTGGCTATTGATGCCGACCCTGCCACCAACCTCAATGCCGCTTTAGGCTTGCCTCTAGGAGGAACCGTAGGCCGGGCTCGCGAGGATGTCACTGAAGATATACAGAAGGGGCGCCTTTCGCCCACAGTGTCCAAACAGGATGTTCTGGATATGAAAATAAGGGAAGCCTTGGTAGAGTCGGCGAAGGTTGACCTTCTGGCTATGGGGCGGCCTGAGGGTCCGGGATGCTATTGTGCCGCCAATCACATGCTGCGCCTGTCCATAGACCGGCTGGCTAAAAATTACGATTATACGGTTATCGATTCTGAAGCTGGGATGGAACATATAAGCCGGCAGACGACTCGAGACGTAGACTTCCTGCTTATTGTTTCCGATGTAACCATGCGGGGTATCACTACGGCGGCTAGAATGAAAGATTTGATCAAGGAGATGAGAACTAAGGTCGGGAAGGTGTCCCTAGCAGTAAACCGGGTTAAGAATGGTCTGCCACAGGAGATAGGGAAGGCTATCCACGATTTTGACCTCGACCTTGTGTCTACTATACCCGAAGACCAGAATCTTACCGATTTGGATATAAAAGGCAAGCCGATAATTGAGCTTCCTGAAAATTCACCGCTCAGGCAGGGGGCAAAGGAAATAGTCTCCAAGCTTGCGCTATGAATCGCTTGCGGAGGATGGTATCAAATGGGGCTTAAAGACAAGAAATTGATTAGCCTGCGGGAAATAGAGGGAGCGGTGAGCCCGCATCAGAGGCAGATAGATATGGCGCTGAAAGTCAGGAAGGAAGCCCTTGAGTACGTTGCCGATGTTTCTAAGTTAGCTGAGTTTATCGGTGCTAAGGTGGAATCCTTGGGAATGGGTGAGGACTGGGCGATAAGCAAGGAGATCTTTCCCGGGGTGCAGGTCTTTTTTATTTTTAACCGTGCCGATGAAGAATTACCAAGTAGTTTTAGAGTTCTTTTCTCTGGCGACAGGATAAAGCTGATGAAGGGGGAGGATTTGGCTGGCTTTGTCATTCTCTATGTCATTCATATGCTTAGATATGTGAGGGATAGTAATCCGGGGAAGGAACTTCCTGAGGTTTGCTATAGAGTGTAGTTAGTAGTCGTCGTGGGAAACATAGCGACGGAGCAATCTTAGTTTTTCTTCTGTCATCGCGAGGGGCACAAGCCCCGTGGCGATCTCGGCCGAGGCAGACGTGGGTAATAGACGGGGATTACTTTGCTCTGCTCGCAATGACAGATTGAATGAGGTAACAGATGACAGGTAACGCCGATCTTGATTTTGTCTTCAATCCCAAATCGGTGGCTGTAGCCGGAGTTTCGCCCAGCAGGAGCTATGATGCTATGGCCGAAACTTATGTAAGGGCCTTGGTCGAGTGCAAGTTCAACGGCCCGGTTTATCCCATTAATCCAAAAGGCGGTGAGTTTCGAGGCTTAAAAATCTATCCGAATGTTAAGGATGTCCCAGATTCGCTTGACTATGTCATATCCTGTATTCCAGCGGCTGCAGTGCCGCAGTTAATTAGGGATTGTGCCGTTAAGGGAGTGAAGGTAGTCCAGTTTTTCACCTCTGGCTTCAGTGAAAATGGCACCGAGGAAGGCAGAAGGCTGGAGGCGGAGGTTTGTGATTTGGCTCGGCAAGGCGACATAAGGCTCATCGGCCCCAATTGTATGGGAATTTATTCTCCCAAAGCCGGCTTATCTTTTGCTCCCGATTATCCCACGGAAAGCGGGCCGGTGTCTTTCATTTGCCAGAGCGGTGGCAACGCCATTTATTTCACCCGGTACGCGGCTCAACGTGGCATTCGTTTCAGTAAGGTGATCTCCTTCGGTAACGCTGCGGATGTTAATGAGAGTGAGCTGCTGGAATATCTCACCGCTGACCCCGAGACTGGAATCATAGCTGCCTATATTGAGGGACTCAAGGACGGCAGGCGCTTTGGTAGAGCCGTGAGAAAGGCAGCAGAAGTCAAGCCGGTTATAATGATGAAAGGCGGCTGCACCGAGGCTGGGGCAAGGGCGGTGGCCTCGCATACTGGAGCTCTGGCTGGTTCGGCTAAGATATGGGATGGACTTGTGCGGCAGGCGGGCGTCATTCCCGTGACTACTTTGGAGGAGTTAGCCGATATTCTGGTTACATTCCTTTATTTACCAATAACTAATGGGCGCAGACTTGGTGCTATAGATGTTGGTGGTGGGGCTGCGGTTGTGGCTACTGATGCCTATGTTGCCACAGGGCTTGATTTGCCATCACTACCGCAGGAATTAAGACAGAAACTCAGGAGTTTCCTCAGCGCTGGTGCCGCTGGTCTAAGCGTTAACAATCCTGTTGACCTTGGCGGTCAATACTATAATACCTTAGGAGCCTACTCTGTGATGAAAACGCTGGCTGACTACAGCGGCGTTGATATTCTTGTCTTCCATTTACCTTTGGGCATTAACCCGCCATTTCCCTCTTTCCCCAAGGAATTCGCTATTGCCATACTGGATAACGCCATTAGAATCTACAGTGAGACTGACAAACCGATGGTGGTGGTCATTGACCAGCTCACTAATGCTGAAAGCTGGGAAACCACAATTGCTTGTCAGCAAAAGTGCCAACAGGCGAACATTCCTGTTTATTCCTCGGTGCATAGTGCAGCCATAGCTCTCGACCGGTTTATAAGTTATCACGAAAAAGGAGAGGTTAATAAGAAATGCCAGGACAGAATTTAGGTGAATTGTTTACACCGATTACCATCAAAAGTCTGGAAGTCAAGAACCGGATAATAATGGCGCCGCTGCAGTTGAGTCTGGGATTTCGCAGCCAAAGGGCTAAGGCTTTTTATCTCGAGCGAGCCCGAGGTGGTGTAGGTGCTATTACCTTGCCGGCTACCGCGGTGGATATTTTAGCCTCTGATGAAGCTTGGGGGAAAAGCGGAGCTCTGGCCTCTTTCTTGCAGGGGTTGTCATCCCTTGCTGCTGACGTTCATGATGCTGGAGCAAAATTGGGTATTCAACTGTGGCACGGCTCTCATTTCCCTGCTGGGCTTACCGGTACCCAAGGAGAATTGATTGCCCCTTCACCCACGAGAGATGCTCGTGAACTTAAGGCAGCTGAAATTAGAATCATAATCGGCAAGTTTGCTGCTGCCGCGGCTAGTGCTAAGGAAGCCGGGTTCGATTTTGTGAATATTCACGGTGCCCACGCGTATCTGCTGCATCGGTTCTTTTCACCGCTAGATAACCAGCGGAGTGATAAATATGGCGGCAGCGTGGAGAAAAGGATGACTGTTGCCCTGGAATGCGTCAAGGCGGTCAGAAAGGCTGTGGGTGAAGAATACCCTTTGTTCTGGCGTCTGTCTGCTGAAGAAGGAATGGTTAACGGCATCACGCTGGAACAGAGCATCAAATTGGCTCAGGCTCTGAAAAAAGGTGGAGTCGATGTCATTGATGTTTCTTACGGGCGTCTGCCCAGACAAATTATGCCTTCCAAAAAGCAGCCTATGGGGACATATGTTTCCCAGGCAGAGACGATAAAGAAGGCAGTAGATATCCCAGTAATTACTGTGGGACGGATCAACTCACCACATCTAGCCGCAGACATTATCTTCCAGAACAAAGCTGACCTTGTGGCTTTGGGGCGTCAGCTCATTGCCGACGCCGATTGGGCAAAGAAGACGCAAGAAGGTAGGTATGACGACATACTCTACTGTGATTCCTGCAACAGAAATTGTGTCAGGGCTATTCCTGAAATCAAGAAGGCAACTGCATCTGAGGACTTGTCATTGTGTAATCTTAATGAGCGTGCCGGCAAAGAGTGGCTTATGTGAACGCAATTAGAATGGATGGGACTAAGCAGTTCTGCCAAACTCTTTTTCTAACTGGCGTGAGCTTAGATGAATCATGGTTGGCCTACCGTGAGGGCAGGTGCGGGGTTGGGTGGTCTGTTCCAGTTGTTTTATCAACTCTCTCATTTCCTCGGCAGTTAATGAGTGCCCGGCTTTGACGGCACTGTGGCAGGCTACGGATTGAGCTATTTTTTCCTCGTGTTTCGATGGCTCTCCTTCGGCGGCGAGAGAGTCCAGCAGTGTCTTCACCGCTTCGGACAGGTTTCCTTCCTTCATTATTGCTGGCACAGCTCTTAGCAGGTAGCTCCTTACACCAAATGGCTCGAGGTTGAAGCCGAACTCGCCGAGAAGCTCGCACTTCGTTTTCAAAACCTCTTCCTGTTTGGGGCTAAATTCTATGTTCACCGGCTCAAGCAGTCCCTGAATTTCTATCTTCTGCTGGGAGCGTTGGGCCAGGATTTTTTCGAAGAGCACACGTTCGTGAGCGGCATGCTGGTCGATAAGATAAAGCCCTTCGGGGCCTTCAGCCATGACGTAGTTGCTGGCTAGTTGTCCGACAACCCTGAGTATAGGTAAGGAGGTCATTACGGTGTCTTTCGTTTCCCACAGGCCTGGTGGTGGGGTAAATGACGGGGTGCCAGCCTTGATTTTAGGTGGCGGTGCTTTGACCAGCACTTTCTCTATTGACTTCTGTATCGCTGTATAGACGGCCTGGCTATTGCGGAATCTTACCTCTGTTTTCGTGGGATGGACATTGACATCAATCTCCTGCGGCAGTGAAGAAATATTTAAAACCACGATAGGGTGCTTGCCGGTCATAAGAAAGCCGTGATAGGCATCTTCAGTGGCTCGAGCCAGGAGGCTGCTCCGCACCCAGCGGCGGTTGACGAAGAAGCTGAGATAGCCCCGGCTGGAGCGGGCCAATGAAGGTGGGCTTACCAGTCCACTAACGCTGGGAGACTGGTCTGCTTCGCCAATCTCCAGCATCTGTCGGGCTACTTCAAGGCCATAGACTTCGGCGACAACATCCCGGAGGCTGCCATTGCCCGGCGTACGTAAAGTGAGCCGCCCATCGAGGGCAAGATTGAATTTTACCTCAGGGAAAGTCAGGGCATACTGGCTCAAAAGGTTGGCGATGTGGCCACTCTCGGTGGTGGCTGATTTTAGGAATTTCAGCCGCGCCGGGAAATTACGGAAGAGGTGATGCACGGTGACGGTAGTACCTTGAGGCCGGCTACGTTTCTCGCGCTTTATTACTGAGCCGTTCTTGAGGTAAAGATAGGTGCCGGCGGTATCACCGGCGGCTTTAGTCAGAATTTCCACCTCGGCTACGGCGGCTATGCTGGGCAGGGCTTCGCCGCGAAAGCCTAGGGTAGAGATTTTCTCCAGGTCGGCTAGCGCATCAATCTTGCTGGTGGCGTAGCGGTGAAAGGCAAGTTCAACATCGCGTGCTGGTATGGCGCTGCCGTTGTCGGTGAACCTGATGAGGCTTACGCCGCCGCCCTGCGCCTCAACTGATATCTGCGTGGCACCGGCATCCAGAGAGTTCTCCACCAGCTCCTTCACCACCGAAGCCGGCCTCTCCACCACCTCCCCAGCAGCAATCTTTGAAACGACTTCCCGAGCTAAAATTTTGATTGGCATGCTGGCTTATTTTACACGGTTTAGTGTATGAAAACAATTGCAGGCGGGTCTTCAGCTTTTTCCCACCTTTTCCAAAGGTGCCAGGCTGAGCAGCAGTCTCTTGACGCCGGCTCCATCGAAGGCGACGGTTATCTCCTGGTCGTTTTTGTTTGGGGAGCAATTTATGACGACGCCTTCGCCAAATATCTTGTGTTGAACATGGTCACCAATTTTTAATTTCAGGTTGTTGACTGGTCTCGGTGTCGCCTTGGAATAAAGGTCAGTTACCGGAGTGAATTCTTCCTCCTCTTCTTTCCACAGGCCTTTGCTGGTTATGAGCTGTGGTGGGATGTCCTGTAGGAAGCGGGAACGTTGAGTTGCCGAGCTGCCGCCGAACAGGTTGCGGCGATAGGTGTGTAATAGATAGACTCGCTGCTGGGCCCGGGTTACCCCTACGTAGCACAGGCGGCGTTCCTCCTCCAGTTCATCGGGGTCGTCAAGTGCCCTTCGGTGGGGCAGCAGGCCTTCTTCCATGCCGACGATGAAAACGACGGGGAATTCCAAGCCCTTGGCTTGATGCAGAGTAATCAGCGTGGTGGCATCAACACGCTCATCTAACTCGTCTATATCTGATACCAGGCTTACCTTTTCAAGGAAAGTGGCCAACGCCTCTCCGGGACTGAGCTCATCGTAGTCTCTGGCTACGGTAAATAGCTCTTGGATGTTCTCCCAGCGCTCCTCGCCGTTCTCTTCGTTGAGGACATGCTGCTTGTAACCCGTCTGCTCCACCACCTCATTGAGCAAACCTGTGAGGCTTAACTCCTGGCTTCTAGCGATGAGTTCATTGAGTACAGTGAAGAAGCTGGTCAGAGCGTAGTTGGCTCGAGGTGTTAAAGCTGGCCCCTTCTTCTCTGACACCAGCTTCAGTGCTGAATATAAAGATATGTCCTGATTTTTGGCCCAGCCTGATAGCTCGGCCAGAGTACGCTGGCCGATACCTCTGCCGGGGACATTTATTATGCGGGTGAGGCTGATGCCGTCGGCAGGGTTGTGAATCAGCCTCAGGTAGGCGATGACGTCTTTGATCTCGCGCCTCTGGTAGAAGCGGGTGCCACCGACGAGCTTGTAGGGCACACCATAGCGCATGAAAATTTCCTCCAAAGCTCGCGACTGGGCGTTGACCCGATACATAATGGCGCAGCCGCCGGGTGAGGTGATGTTTTCGCTGACCAATTTCTCTATTTCGCTGATGACGAACTGGGCCTCCTCATCCTCGTTGTAAGCCTCGATAACAGAAATTGGAACGCCAGCCTCATTCTCTGTCCACAGGCGTTTCGGTTTCCGACGCGAGTTTATTGAGATGATGCTGGAAGCTACATCCAATATGGTCTTGGTGGAGCGATAGTTCTGCTCCAGGAAAGCCACCTTTGCATCCGGGTAGTCCTTCTCGAAGCTGAGTATGTTGCGTAGGTCAGCGAACCTCCATGAGTATATGGACTGGTCAGGGTCGCCGACAACGCAGACATTGCGGTGTTTTCCGGCCAGCTGTTTTATCAGCATGTACTGGGTGATGTTGGTGTCCTGAAACTCGTCGACGAGTATATGCAGATAGCGTAATTGATATTTGGACAGAACCTTGGGGTGGTCGTTGAAAAGCTGGACTGTTTTCATCAACAGGTCATCGAAGTCGACCCCCTGGCTCTGGGTGAGGGACTGCTGGTAGCGCTCGTAGACGCGCTGAACTATGCCTTCGAAATAATTGCTAGTCTGCTGCGCGTAATCTGAAGGGGTCAGCAACCGACTTTTGGCGTACTTGATGGCTGATTGAATGGCTCTCGGTATATACTGCTTGGGGTCGAGGTCGAGTTCCTGCAGGCTCTGCTTTATCAGGCTTAGCTGGTCTTCCTCATCATAGATAACAAACCTGGAGTCTAGCCCGATGGCCTTGCCCTCCTGTCGCAGGATGCGGGCGCAGATAGCGTGGAAGGTGCCCAGAGTTAAGGCGTCTGCTGTCTGCCCCAGCAGCTTTCCCAGCCTCTCCGCCATCTCCCGGGCAGCCTTATTTGTGAAGGTGACTGCCATGATACGATGAGGGTTTATGCCGCAGACCTTTATCAGGTAGGCGATGCGGTGGGTGATGACCCTGGTCTTGCCGCTGCCGGGGCCGGCTACAATGAGCAACGGTCCATCAATAGTTTCTACGGCCTTTTTCTGGTCGGGATTCAGTTCAGCTAAAACGTCCATAAATTCTTCTGGTTACTCTGTGCCCTGCCACTTGATTTCTACTTGTTCTGGCTTGACACCGGTAAAGCTTATGCCATTCGGACCAGTTATTATGGTGGCACCCGAGGGGCTCATCTTAATGGTGGTTTCCCCGCCAGCGGTGCTTATGTTTATCCGGTTGGCGTTAACGTTGAGCACGATATTCACCGTCTGTGTTGGCAGGCCGGTAACCGGTTTTCCTGCGACTGTGACTGAACCGATGCTTACCCCTTCCAAGTATACATCGGCACAGCCAGCGGAACCGCAGCTCAGATTGGCAATCAGTCCCAACGTGAAAAGCACTGCAAGAGCAAGCATCGTGACCAAGTTTGTTTTCATCTTGTGCCCTCCTTTATCTGTGGTTAGTCTTCGGCAGAAGTTAGCTTTATTGGGGATGTGCATGAGGTTTTGACATTAATTATAGCATTGGGGGAACAGGGCATCAAAAGTTCTTCCTTAGTAGCTCTTTACTCGACGCGCGGTTTTTCCATATAATGTGAAGACGAATTTCGGCGGGAAACGGTTAAGAAATGAAGGTGGTATCAATTGTCGGTATGGCTGGTTCAGGTAAGTCCGAGGTGGCCAGAGTATTTGAGAGGAACGGATTCAAGAGGATAAGATTCGGAGATATTACCGACGAGGAAATCAGAAAAAGGGGACTGGAGCTGAACGAAGAAAATGAACGACATGTCAGGCAGCAATTGAGAAAAGAGCACGGGATGGCGGCCTACGCCAAACTGAACCTACCGAAAATTGATGCTTTGCTCAAGTCTTCAGATGTTGTTGTGGATGGCCTCTATTCCTGGGAAGAGTACACATTGCTCAAAAGTCGTTATGGTGATGATTTTCACGTGGTCGCTGTTTGGGCGTCACCCCGGGCAAGGTATGATAGGCTGGCGACAAGACCGATTCGACCACTGACAAAGGAAGAGGCTGCCAGTCGGGATATTGCCGAGTTGGAGAATACCAATAAAGGTGGGCCAATAGCCATGGCCGACTTCACTATCGTAAACGAGTCCTCCTTGGAAAATCTAAAAAGGGAAACTGAAAAGGTTATCTCTGTATTGCAATGAAGAAAGTAACTAGGCCGGAAGTTGATGAATATTTTCTGAAGATAGCGTCAGTAGTGGCGGAACGCTCAACATGCCGTCGGCACCATGTTGGAGCCGTGGCGGTGAAGGACAAACACATATTAGCCACTGGATACAATGGTGCTGCCGCTGGGCTTAAGGACTGCCTTAAGCTCGGCTGTCTCAGGGACGAGATGAACATACCGTCTGGGACGAGGCACGAGATATGCCGTGGTATTCATGCTGAGCAGAATGTAATCATACAGGCATCGCTTCACGGAGTCAGCCTCGAGGACGCCACGGTCTATGTCACCCATACTCCGTGCATACTCTGTGCCAAGATGCTGGTGAATGCCAAGATAAAGCGATTTGTTACTTTCGGAAAATATGCGGATGATTCTTTCTTGGAGCTATTCAACGAGGCCAGGGTAAAATTCGAGGTGCGGGAGAGGCCACCTGCCAAGATAACCTATTTGGATTAAGTTGCTGGTCTTAAGGAATCAAGCACATATTCAATTAAGGATGTTTTCTGGCGGCGATGTCTGGAGCTTCGATGTCTTTCCGTTGAGCAGATTGGGAGGGGAATAAACGCTCTCGAAATATCTGGCGACATCATCTTTGCTGGCGAAATCCTTTATCAGTAAACCAACCCGTTGCTTCTCATTGTTGTGACCATTGTTTTCACTGGTAACAACTGCGGTCAGCCTGATCTTATGGTTGCCTCTTGCTAATGCACCTTGCCTTTTCACGGCAGATCTTCCGTTCTTGTGTATTCCGTTAGAGATAATTAGCTTTACACGGTCGCCGAGCTGCAGTTTGGGACCCGTGTTTTCTAATCCTATCCCTGTAGTACTGAAGTCAACGGAGCGCGCTGGATACCAGGCTTTATCTCCGATGACCTGCCAATAAGAATCGGTGCTGACGGGGAAGCGGTACGTTGCGCGGCGGCTGACGCTTCTCATACGGAATACACTTGCTGCTAACAGAGCTAAATTAAAAGATGCCCAGCCTATGGCGACCAGCATCGGAAACGGGTTCGGTTGGTACCAGATAGGATGTATTAGATGTGCGACACCGACAGCAATAGCAACAAGAGACACACCCATCATAACCCAATGTGGTGTGAATAGTGGTTGAAATGGCGACCGGTTGCCGTCTCCTGCTACTTTGGAGGTTACCCGGAAGCGACTGGTGCGACCGGTTATAAGCGTTCGAAGCGCAGAGGTGAAGGCAAACATCTTAATAGCGTCATACCGTAATATATCCCATATATTGTATATACCTCGGCCAAGAAGCCACAGTGCGCTGAAGGTAAGAATCATATAGGGTGTAAAACGCACCCAAAACGACCAACTCAGGGTGTTGATGGGCAGCACTCCCGTCAATAAAACAAGGATAGGTATAGCCAGAAGAGTGAGCTTCTGCAGCGCATCGAAGTAGGTCTCCATTGAGGCAAAAAAACTAATCCGCTGACCTAAAGTGAGGCCGCGACCCCACAGTGGGTTGTCTTTTCGAAGGACTTGCATCGCTCCCTGCGCCCAGCGAAAACGCTGAGCCAGGAAGTCCTTGAGAGTTGCCGGTGCCAGCCCGGATGCCAACGGGCGGTCAATGTAGACCACGCGGTAGCCGCGCCTTGCCAGGCGAATAGAAGTATGCAGGTCTTCTGTTACAGTTTCTTCGGCTATACCGCCGATATTGTCGATTGCCGAGCGGCGTAACACCGATGGAGTACCACACCAGAAGGCTGAGTTGGTGCGGTTCTTTCCCGGCAGAATTACATGAAAGAATAGCTTCTGCTCATGCCAGTCGGGGCTATCATGCTCGAATGAATCGAGGTTGTAGAATAGCTGCGGTCCTTGAACAACAGCTACGGTTGTGTCCTCAAAGAAGCCGATTGTCTCATCAAGAAAACCAGGGAGTGGTATGTGATCAGCATCCAAAGTTGCGATCAACTCTCCGGTAGTTCGGCTAAGTGCGTAGTTCAAGTTACCTGCTTTTGCTCCCTCATGCGTGGGACGTGCCATGTACTCGCAGTTGAAGGCGGCGGCAAGGGCACGAACCTCCTCACGTCCACCGTCATCCAGAATGTAAGTCCGGTGAGGATAACGTATTTTGGCACATCCGGCCAGTGTGGCACGGAGAACATCTACAGGCTCATTGTATGTGGGGATGAGTACATCAACGATAGTGTTACGCTTTGCCTTCGGGGGCACAGGATACACCAGTCGCCAGGCCATGAAGGCATATAGAAGAAATACCATCAGGCCATAGGCTTCTGCTGCCCACAGCAACCAGGAAAGGAGCATCGCCTCGGGATTCAGCGTTGACAATCGCCATATCAAATAGTAAAGGGTAAAGGCTACAGCAATAACGGTAACGCACTGTATAATGGGCTCAGCAATGCGCTTTGGCTGTCTTGCCTTGGCGGACTCTGGGCTCGCTTTGTTTTTGGCAATTACAAGAGCCAGAGCCAGTACGTATAGGCTTGCATAAATGATTATTATTACGTAAATAAGCCACTCAGCCATCTTACTTATCCGCTGCTATACTTAGTTAACATAAATGTACAGCAGTAGTACTCTGGCGTCTATAAACTTTATGGCTAATATGCCTGCATACTTTATGACTAGGACGACTTAGTACTTCTATACTAAGTAAGCATTTGGCAATGTTTGCCGGGCTCTTTGGAAGTTACCCCTGCTTAAGCACGTTGAATTTTAGACAGTCGATTCTTGTTTGCTTTTATGCAGTGTTTAAAGACAGGGTAGAATATCGGTAAGGTCAGTAGCAGGGATGAGGCGAGAACGAGGCACGAGATTTGCCGTGACGTTAATGCCGGCGGAATGTAATCGTACAGGCATCATTCCTGTGGTGAGCCTGGAGGGTAGCTCGTTTGTCCAGGAATTAAAACTGAACCTTATTTCTGACCAGAAATGTTCTCAGGTTTATTATCCTTCTTGAGTACGTAATTCCGGACGATTTCGAGAGCTGCCTCGACCATTTCCGGCTCGATATGCTTGGTCAGGTCATTTGGGGTATGGTACACTATGCCCTGGCTGAACTTGCTGATATCAAAGCTGATGCCAGCCATATTGGTAGCCTCCACGCCGA
This sequence comes from Chloroflexota bacterium, assembly GCA_016875875.1. Taxonomy (NCBI): domain Bacteria; kingdom Bacillati; phylum Chloroflexota; species Chloroflexota bacterium. The sequence goes on from VGOP01000003.1 coordinate 101,991, forward strand.
TTTTGCCGAATGCGGCCGCATCCGTGCTCCCGGCACCAAAAGGCATGCCTGAGATTCTGGCAGGGTAACCTAACGATTCTGCAATGCTGACGCAATCCTGCGCCATTTGATGTGACAGTTTTACCGACCCATTTAAGTCATTCTCTAAAAAGGAGAGGTCTTCGACTTTGTAAAGTGTATCAATATTCAAGACATAGGTCTTGGTGTGGAGCAGTTTTTCACCGTGTTTTTTGCAGAACGCTCGGGCGCCACGGAGGCCAGCTTCTTCAGCATCAAAAGAGGCTACTATCAGCCGGGTATGACGCAGCGGATTTCTCCCTGCTTGCTTGGCCTGATGAAAAAGCTTTGCCGTCTCATTGGCAATTGCTACGGCAATCATGTTATCGCCAGCACCGGGGGATACTTGTCCGGTGGTGAAGAATGCCAGTGGAAGCAGGAAAACCCCACCGACTAGCAATATCACGGGTATCCAGGGATGCGTCCAGCCAGGAATGGGAATGTGAAATATGGTCAAGATGGTTCCTACCAAAGCAACGAGGAAACCAAGCAACAAAAATAGTACCCCTGTATTGATAAGCTTAGCATAGTATTTGGGACAACGGGCAATGAGCTGAAACACATATGCCGCATCGTGATGTGCGCTTACGATGACCTGTTGCCTTACCTTCCCTTCTGGTTCAATGGAGCCGAAGACGTTATATCCGGTGGCTTTAGGGAACAATGGGTCGAGCAGTTTCCAATAGCGTGCGAATTGGGCGTAAAACACAAAGATCCCCAATGTGTACCCGATAAACGCCGGCACAGGAAGCCGCAAGCATAATAGAATGGTGCAGATAAAATAAAGCACCACCAGCCCGGGGATATACTTCAAGAAACTCTTGGGGTGGACTGTGAAATCTTCTATTTTTACTGAACTAGGGTCACAATTCTTGATAAATTCCTCTTTTATCCGATTTGCCGTATTTCGGCAGGCCTCCGTCCCTGCCAGGCGATTGGGATATCGCTCTACGACTTCGTCAGTGAAATCGAAGGCATGTTGCATATAGCTTTTATTTATCTCTAAGTCAGACTTACCCATATCAAACCTCCGCGTCCATGTTAAAACCCCACTGCCCACTTGTCAATGCCCCGAATTATCCCCAACCTCTTGCCAACTCTCAAGTCCAAACATTACAATGTCTGCAAATTGCTGAAAGGGAGGAACAAAAAATGGCCGATTATCCGTGGTATAAAAGCTACGACCCAGGAGTTCCGTATACTCTGGAACCTTATCCCCAGTATAACGCCATAGACCTGTTGGACAATGTGGTAAAGTTGCATCCTGACCATCCCATGCTTATTTACCAGCACAGCTGCCTGTCCTGGAAGACTGTTAATGAGTTAAGCGATAAAATGGCTGCGGCGCTGGTTGCCAGCGGCGTTAAAAAAGGCGACCGTGTGGCGGTGCTATATATCAACATCCCCCAGACTTTTATCACCTACTACGCCATCTGGAAGGCGGGTGCCATAATAGTGCCCTTGAATCCCCTTTACACCCCGGCCGAATTGGAAAATGCTCTCAATGATGTCGGGGCTGAGGTAGCCTTTGTGTTGAATTTCTGGTACCCCATGCTGGATGGGCTGAAACCAAAAACCAAACTGCGATTGCTTATTGTCACCGAACTGGACGAATATACATTGGGAAAAGACATGGATGCTCCACATGCCATGGAGCTTAAAAGCGGTGACTTGTGGTTCAGTGACCTGATGAAGAAATATGCCAAGGCGGCTCGTCCGAAGGTAAAAGTAGGCCCGAAAGATCTGGCTTCTATCATGTTCAGTGGAGGAACCACTGGTGTGCCTAAGGGGGTGATGGGCAACCACATCTCCTATACCATGACGGGGATGCAGATAAGGGCATGGATGGAAGGTGTAGGCCCGGAATGGGAAACCGTGATGCTACTCACACTGCCGTTGTTCCATACCATGGGGGTCTATTTCTGCTTTGCCATGACACCGGTAGCACATATGACCATGGTGCTGGTAGCTGACCCGCGGAATGTTGATGTCATCCTGCAAACTGTTCGTGAGGTCAAGCCCACCATGCTCACTGGTACTCCGACGATGTTCATCAAGCTACTCGAGCACCCTGACCTCAAGCCAGACGAGCTGAAATGTGTAAAGAATATAGGGACCGGGGCAGCACCGCTGATGGCAGAAACAAAGAAGAAAATAGATGAACGGATTAGCGGTTTTATCACTGAAGGCTATGCGCTCAGTGAGTCCACGATGGCCATGACCACCACGCCAGCCCGTGGAGTCTGGAAAGAAGGCTCTGTGGGCTGCCCGCTGCCGGATACCCTTATCCGCATTGTTGATGTGGAGACGGGGACGAAAGAGATGAAGACGGGTGAAGCCGGTGAGGTGTTAATCAAGGCACCTCAAATCATGGTTGGCTACTGGAACCGTCCCCAGGATACCGCTGAAGCAATTCGCAATGGCTGGCTACATACCGGCGATGTCGGTTACCTGGACGAGGATGGCTATTTGTTTTTAACTTCTCGTACAAAGGACGTGATAAAGCCGGGCGGTTTCCAGGTCTGGCCTCGGGAAGTTGAGGAGGTACTCATGACTTATCCAGCAGTATCCGAAGTCTGTGTAGCTGGCATACCTGACCCCCGCCAGATGGAAGCAGTGAAAGCCTGGATTATTCTGAAGGAAGGGGCGCAGGCTACACCGGAGGAGCTGCAAAACTATTGCCGCGAGAAACTGGCGGCTTATAAAGTGCCCCGGTTTTTTGAGTTCCGCACTGAGCTTCCCAAGACAATGGTGGGCAAGGTACTGCGCCGCGCTCTACAGGAAGAAGAGAGAGCCAAACAAAAAGAAGTCAAATAGAATCCCAAAAGGGGAAGACAGGCTTGCTACAAAAGTAAGCTAGTCACTGCTGGGCGATGACGAAATTTTTCAGCGTGCCGATGTTTTCTATTCTGACTTCAACCACATCGCCCGTATTCATTGGGCCGATACCTGATGGTGTGCCTGTGGCTATGATATCGCCAGGGAGCAGCGTCATTACACCGGAAATAAAGCTGATGAGCTTGGATGTTCCGAAGATAAGGTCGCTGGTATAAGCCGACTGGCGCAGTTCGCCGTTGAGGTACGTTTCGAGTTTCAGGTTGTCTGGACTGGCTTCTGTCTCTATCCATGGGCCTATGGGGGCGAAGGTGTCATAACCCTTAGCTCTTGTCCACTGACCATCTTCAGCCTGATTATGGCGCTCGCTGACATCATTGACACAAGTATAACCAAGTACGTATTCCTTTGCCTCTTCTTCTGGAACATCCTTTGCCTTCTTGCTGATGACTACACCCAGCTCACCTTCGTAGTCAACGCGCTTCCAGCCGCGGGGCAGGACGATTTTGTCGTCGGGGCCGATGGCAGCAGTGGATGGTTTGAGGAAGATGAGCGGCACTGAAGGCATGGGCAGTTTCATCTCCTCAACGTGGCTGCGATAATTGAGTCCCAGGCAGATTATCTTGGAGGGGAGACAGGGGGCGAGCAGCCTGACCTCATCCAGTTTGTAGGTACTACCGTCAAGTGTAGATGTGCTGCTAAAATGCTTAAAATGAGAAAAGGGGCTGCCGCGGAGTCCGCTTATGGTATTTTGGGCTAGCAGACCATATTTGGCTCTACCCTTGGCAACAAAGCGAACGATTCGCAAATCTGCCCCCTTATCCTAGTGTTACAATTTAGCAGCATCGAGAATTGCTGGCACCTTGGATTCCAGGCCGATAGCCATTATGTGTGTGCCCTGGCACATGCCCTTCATCTCATTTATCAGGCGGGCAGCTATCTCCACACCCTTCTGCAATTTGTTCTCGGCTTTGTCCATCTCGTCAATAAGCTCATCCGGGACATGTATACCGGCTACGTTCTTATTCATGAATTTGGCCATAGCTGCTGACCTGAGCACTACTATACCGACTAAAACTGGCACGCCGAATTTCTTAGCTTCTTTCATAAAGGCTTCGAACGTTTTGGGCTCGTAGATGGCCTGGGTCTGGAAGAACTGGGCGCCGGCCTTTACCTTTCTTTCCATTTTGATGAGCTGCGGTTCGACAGGGTCGGCTCCGGGAGTAACACAGGCGCCGAGAAAGAACTTGGGTGTGCCCTTTAGTTCTTTGCCAGCTAAATCCTTGCCCTGTTCCAGTTGCTGGGCAGCATGCAGCAAGGAGACGGAGTCGAGGTCGAAAACAGGTTTGGCATCAGGATGGTCTCCTAAAGTTACATAGTCTCCGGTGAGACAGAGAACATTCTCAACACCCATAACGTAAGCACTGAGCAAGTCCGATTGGAGGGCGATACGGTTGCGGTCTCGACAGGTCATCTGGAACACTGGCTCGACGCCTTTTTGGTTGAGCAAGTGACAAGCAACCAGTGACCCCAGCCTCATGACAGCGCTCTGCTGGTCGGTGCAGTTCACGGCATCCACTCTGCCTTTAAGTAATTCGGCATTCTCGTTGAACTCATGGATATCCACACCCTTAGCTGGGCCGATTTCAGCGGTGACCACAAACTTGCCGTTCTGAAGTTTTTCACGCAGACTCATAGTATGGTTACCTCCTTCAAGGATAGCTAAACTTTTGTTTCTTGTTGCTCCAGTGCCCACATTATGGTGGACCTTAGTTCCTTTGGCGGCTGCATTTTGGCGTAGTTCTTGACTATCGGCATGGTTTGCATTTTATCCAGCCGACCTAGTTTTTTCAGCCTCTCGTAGATTAAGTGCCAGCCGCAATCGCGTACATCGGGTTCAACCTCGCACTTGCCGTTTTTGGCACCGCCGCAAGGCCCGTTAATGAGCCATTTGGTGCAGGCGGTCAGAGGGCAAATGCCGCCGGTCAAATCGAGCACACAGTCGCCGCATTCACGGCAACGCTCGCTGCCCCGCCATTCCCCACGGCTACCACCAACATTGATGGTATTAGCCGCCGGATGGACCAGTTTGTTTACCACGGCAGCAGTAGCCTGGACTCCGATACCGCAGGTCATTACCAACAGGGAATCGGCAGCATCTATTTCATCCTCATGAGGAAACAGTCTGGTCTTAACCAGCGCTTTGTCACAGAGAAAATCGACAACGCAATAGCCGGTGACGGTCTTGCCTTCCTGCCCCAGTTTCTGCTTCATTTCCAGAACCTGAGGTTCATCGCCAGTCTGGCAGACCTCAGCACAACCTTTGCAGCCGACTATAAAGATTTTCTTGTCCCCGTCTAAATAGCCCAGGATTTCCGGAAGCGGCTTTAATTCAGAGATTATCATTTGTCTACCTCCATAGCTGTGGTTTCCTCTATCTCCTTGAGAACTAAATTGATTATTTTGGGTATTTTTTCTTCGACTTCTGGGGAGAGGTCAATTCCGAAGTCCATTGTTTTGGGTTCGATTCCGATGATGACCGTAGATTTTGGTTGTCTGTCAAACAAGGCCATCGTTCTCACGCTGTCTAAAACACCCATCTCGTGCAGGGAAATAGACGGTGCTGAGTCCAGGTCTACGTCATTTAAGCTGAACCGATAGATGGTACCTGGTCTATCGCCGGCCTTGACGGCATCGATGATGATTAATTTGTCTGTGCTGTCATTTACCAGAGACAGGAAGTCGGGGTAAGTGCCAGCGTCAATTATATTGACATTGGCGTTGTCCACAACGCCGGCTAGTTTTTCAACCAGATGTACGCCTATACCTTCGTCTTTGAGCAACAGGTTGCCTATGCCAAGAACTGTGATTCTGGGACTGCGGCGAAGCGTTTGCGTCTCAGCGGACTTTGTGTATTCCAAGAGTTCTCCCTTTAAGTGTAATCACGTGTATGGCACAAGCCAGGCAGGGATCGAAGGAGCGGATAATACGCCCGAGCTCAAAGGGATTCTTTTCATCCTTTATCTTGGTACCGATAAGGGCTTGCTCTACCGGCCCTGGCTGCCCATTGTCATCTTTAGGAGACATATTCCAAGTGCTTGGCACGACGCACTGATAATTGGCAATTTTCTTATCTTTAATCTCGATCCAGTGTCCCAGAGCACCTCGGGCACCGTCAACCAGCCCCATTCCGAAGGCTTCGTCGGGTAAGGTGTAATCTATGTAAGCTGGTTCGCCGGGCTTGAGCTGGAGCAGCCACTCGGGCATAGAATCGGCCAGGAACTTGGTGTAGAGGGCACGGGCAGCATGGCGGCCGAGTACTGAGAATAGAGCATTGGGGCTGGCGTTAAACTTGGAGAGCACGGAATCAACCAGTTGCTTTACCGTTGGCTCGCCGCTGGCATAGGTAGCTGCTATACGGGCCAGCGGACCAACTTCATAGACTTTGCCATCGTACCGAGGAGCTTTCACCCATGAGTAGGCATCTTTCTTGCCCATCTGAGGCTCGGTCATACCTTTGGACGGATGCTTGCCGGTGCTCGACTCGGCATACCAGGAGTGTTTCACATACTCCATAATCTTGTTCGTGTCGATGGCACCAAGCTTGAGGTCGGTTGAAATCGTTCCCTGCTTCATAAACCTCTTCCTCTTGGTGTAGTCAGGATTATTGCCTTCGAGGTCGAAACTTCCGTAAGAAAGCAGATTGCCGCAACCGGCGCCGATTTCGAAATAGTCAGGATAGGCTTCAGCTACTGCCAGGACATCAGGAATATAGACATTGTTGACGAAGTCCCTTAGCTCATTCAGCATCCACAGGAAAGAGGCTATTTTGTCTACGGTAACCGTCGCAGTGACTCCGCCCGGGATGACTGCCATATTGTGGGGCATTTTGCCGCCGAAAATAACCAGCATTTCCTGCCCCTTGCGCCTCATCTCCAGAGCCTTGACATAATGAGCCAGGGCGCCTATGTTCATCTGGTCGCTGAGCCGGTAATCGCCTTCGTAGCGAGGCACAAATGGGGCCAGCTCTCCTCGCTTGGCAAATTCTTTGACTGAATTCAAATCTGGGTCGTTGCCATCGTACTTGAGCGCCTTGGTGACGTCCACGTAATCCAGAGCTGCCAGATGATAGAAGTGCAGTATGTGGTCGGAGACGTGGGCTGCTCCCAGTATGAGATTGCGGATAATCCGGCCGTTATCGGGTATCTTATCGGCAAGACCAAAAGCGCTATCCAAATTCAGAGTGGCGGCTATAGAATGGCTTGTGGGACAGACGCCACAGATACGCTGAGTATACATTTGGGCATCACGGGGGTCTCTACCACGGAGGATGATTTCGAGGCCTCGGAACATCATGCCTGAACTGTGAGCCTCTTTTACCACACCATTCTCGGTGACAACTTCAACCTTAAAATGTCCTTCAATACGAGTGACAGGGTCAACTACAATCTTGCTCAATTTCTATTTCTCCTTTCCTCGGAGTTTGCCTATAGCGGGCATGTTGGCGTCGCTTAATTTCTGATAGACAGGAGCCACCAAATCGGGAAATCCGGGCTCGCAGCAGCCGATGCAGGGCGAACCGGCATCGATGCACCAGTTTGTTCCATGGTTCCATTTCCTCAATGGGCAATCTGCATGAGTAACCGGCCCCTTGCAGCCAAGCTCGTTGAGGCACCCAGGCTCCCCGAACTTCCTGGCAAATTTTCCTTCATCAAAATAGGCTCGTCTGGGACAATTCTCATGTATTAAATTACCGTAGAAAACCTTGGGGCGTTTAAGTTCATCTAAATCTTCTGGTTTAGGTAAGCCTAGAAGCAGCACGGAGGCGACCGTGCCTATGAACCAGTCGGGGTGGGGTGGGCAACCTGGTAGATTGACTAAGGGCTTGTTGATTTTGCACGATTTCAAAAATTTGTCGGTGCCGATATAACCACCGGGGTTAGGCTTGCCAGCAGCGATACCGCCGTAGGCAGCGCAGGTGCCCAGGGCGATGACTGCCAGAGCATCCTTGGCTAAAGCTTCAACCCGCTCTGTCATGGGCACCGGTTTGTCGTTTTTCTCACCAAGTGCTCCGTAGATACCACCATCTTTGGTGGGTATGGCGCCTTCGACTACCAGAACATAGCCGCCTTTATTTGTCTCTGGCATATTTTCGAGGACATGAATTGCGGCTTCTCCTTCGCCAGCCATTACGGTCGCCTGGAATTTCAGGCTTACATGTTTACCGGGTACAACTTCATCGATAAGGACATTCTTGATGTTTGGGCTAACTGTATTGAGGACTGTGACTGAACATCCGGTGCAAGTACCTGTCTGTATCCAGACAACCGGAATTTCTTGAACGTTTGCTTTAGGCATTCGACCCCCTTTCTTTGCCAAGAGTTGCCAACCGCAAATTCTACAGGTTTGTGGCGATTAATGCAAGTAGATTCGGTGGCAATTTTTAGATAGGGGTAGCACTCCCTAAACTATACTGCCACTTCTCTTAGCAGAAGGACGAGGAAATCTTATGGCAACTTGCCCCTCTTCTTCCTTCTTTCTACTATTCTATCCTCTCTCCTTTTGAGATAGCTCGTCCCGATTATACTGAGGGAAGTCAATGCTATTGCTGCCCCTATAAGAATATAAAATGCAGTGAACAGGCGGCAGGCGTCAGAAGTCGGGTGCAAGTCTCCGTAACCGGTTGTGGTAAAGGTCGAAACAGAGAAATAGAAGCATTGAATCCATGTCCATCCCTCAAAATATCTATATGTCACCGTGCCCATTATAATAACCATTATTAACGCGAAAGAAGCGGATACTATTTGTGCTCTTATGTTTGATAACATGGCTCCCCTTTCCTGAACGTACTTTCAATTAAAAACGTGCATTCTTTTTCATGCAAAGCATCAATAAGGCATACAGTATTGCCCTTGGCTCTTTACAAGGGCTGATAAACATAAGGTTTCGTTCTTCCCTGCTTAGCAAGGGAGGAGGGATGGGTTGCTAGAACTAGCATATCCGGGGCAGAAGCTCTCCGCTAAGCATATCAACGATGCGGGATGCCCCGAGCCGCGTCTTCATTATCACCTTGCCTTTGTACTCATCGGTTACCTCACCGATGATGGCAGCTTCGGCACCATATTGATTCCGTTTCATCTTGGCCAGAACCATTTGGGCATCGTCTGCGGTGACTATAGCTACCAGCTTGCCTTCATTAGCGACATAAAGCGGGTCGAAGCCGAGAAGCTCGCAGGCAGCTCGTACGCCATCATGTATAGGTATCTTTCCCTCTTCTATCCTGATGCCCACTTTGGACTGTTTGGCAAATTCGTTGAGTGTGGTGGCTAAGCCGCCTCGAGTTGGGTCACGCAGGGAATGAATTTGCGATGAGTCTTCCGCCATCTGCGACACCAGTTTGTTCAAGGGGGCGCAGTCGCTTTGAACTGGGACTGAGAACTTCAGCCCTTCGCGCTGGCTCATCACCGCAATGCCGTGGTCGCCGATGGTACCGCTGAGGATAATTTTGTCGCCTACTTTGGCATTAGCCCCTGATATATCTATACCCTGTGGGACGATACCTATGCCCGAGGTGTTGATGAACAGTTTATCAGCACCGCCCCGGTTTACCACCTTGGTATCGCCGGTGACTATCTTCACTCCAGCTTCTTCAGCGGCAGCTTTTATTGAGCTGACTATCTTTTTCAGTTCGCCGAGCGTTAAGCCTTCTTCTATAATGAACGATAGGCTCAGGTACAGTGGTGTGGCTCCGCTCATGGCTATGTCGTTAATGGTGCCGCAGACAGCTAGCTTTCCAATGTCGCCGCCGGGGAAGAAGATGGGACTAACTACATAGCTGTCAGTGGTGAAGGCAAGGCGACCGCTGAGGTCGAAAACTGCCGAATCGTCCAGTTTGGCTAATAGCGGATTGGCTAGAGGCGGCAGGAAATTTTTCTCTATCAGCTCATGACTCAGCCGGCTGCCGCTGCCATGAGCCAGCAGGATTATTTCATCATCCATAATCAGCTCCGTACTTATAGTAGAGAATGTAGGGCCAGGTCTTTAGACCTGTCCGAGGTGGACAGACCTGAAGGTCTGTCCCTACAGTTTTTCTCCTTACAAAGGAGAGGGGGATTAAGGGGGTGAGGTTGCTAAACAATTTCATATTGATAATAAGCGGCACAGGCACCTTCTGAAGATACCATGCATGGCCCTACAGGTTGCTCTGGAAAACAGGCCTTGCGGAATAGCTTGCACTCATTAGGAGTCTTTACACCGCGAAGGATATCGCCGCAGATGCAGCCCTTCGCTTCTCGGACCGGCTCCAGGGTTACTGAAAAGGCTAGCTCGGCGTCGAAACGTCCGTATTCCTTTCTCAGTTTCAGGCCGCTGGCTGGAACAACGCCTATACCTCTCCAATCGGCGCCACTGACTTCAAAAACGCTGTCCATTAGCTTTAAGGCTGTTATGTTACCTTCAGGCTTAACGCCACGGCGGTAGGCTATCTCCACCCGCGGCTTGCCGCTTTCGATTTGCTCCACCAGCATGGCTACGGACTGCAGAATATCCAGCGGCTCGAAGCCTGAGACTACGCAGGCAACGCCGTAGTCGCGGGGGATGAATTCGTAGTGACGAGAGCCAATTATGGCACTGACATGCCCAGGGCAAACGATGCCGTCCAGCTTGAGCTCACCCAAATCAAGGATAGCTTTCATTATTGGTGGGCATAGCTTCAGCAGGCAGAGGACGTAAAAGTTTCTGATTCCTTCATTTTCAGCCTGAAAAATGGAGGCGGCGATGGTTGGGCTGGTGGTCTCAAAGCCGATGCCGATGAAGATAACCGACCGTGTTGGGTTGTCCCTGGCAATTTGCAGAGCATCTTGGGTGGAGTAGACAATGCGGATATCAGCCTCTTCTGCTCTGACTTTCTGCAGGCTGGAATAGCTGCCGGGGACTTTCATCATATCGCCGAAGGTGGTGATAATGACATCGGGCAAGCGGGCCAGGGCAATAGCTTTATCTATATCGGCGTTGGCGGTAACACACACCGGGCAGCCCGGGCCAGAGAGCATCTCTACAGTTGGGGGAAGAAGCTGGCGGATACCGTTTCTCATGATGGCTACGGTGTGCCCGCCGCAGAACTCCATCAGCCTGGCTGGCCTTTTCGACAGTTGCTCTATTCTGGCTACCAGCTTTTTGCCCAGCTCAACATCCCGGTATTCATCAATAAATTTCACTATTCGACTCTTTCTTCCAGGACAGTTTCACCAGCAAGCTTCCCGTTGGTTAGCTGCAACAACGCCTGCTCGGCTTGCTCGAGATTATTTGCCAAATCTTCAAGAAGGCTTAGATACTCTGCAGACTTGTTTTTAAATTTATCCAGGTACTTCTGCTTTATCGCCGGGTCTGAGTTACCGATGCTGTCCCCAATGTTAGTGAGGACGTACTCATTAGTATTCTTGTAGCTCATGGCTAAGTGCTCTGCGCCATTCAGCGTCGACTGAAGCTGGTTGCACAGATCCAGCCACTGGGGCATGGTGGAATTATCGGACGGCCTTGTTGCTCGTACCTTTTCCGCCATCTCTAAAGACATATCGCAATAAAGCACTAGAGTCCCTGCCGATTCTGGCCGCGGCAGCATCTCGGGCAGGGGGATCCACTTACAGCCGCTGCTTTCATCAAATGACCCTTTTGTAGTCACATACTCACCCAGCTTACATACGTCACTCGGCGGCACTTCCAGGCCAATAACGGAAAACTCATCCCAGGTGAAATCTTTGAGCTCCAAGGCTATACCACGAGTCTCCTCAATATAACCCTTCATCGCATCATAGGGGTCGACAGGCTTGCGTTCCTCAATTCGGTTGAGACTTCTGGGGACCCACAATAAAGCCAGGCCGGCGAGCAAAAGCACAACTCCAGCAACCAAAGCGGCATGCAATACGTACCTATTCCGCTTCATCGCCAAGCCTCACCATCTCCTCCAATATCTTCAGTGTCTCCTGGGCTTCGGCTTCGTCGATAACGTTTATGGCATAGCCGGTGTGTAGCAGGACATAATCGCCGACCTTGGCCTCCGGGGTAAGCATTATGCTGACTCGGCGTTTTACACCGCCGATTTCCACCTCAGCTTCATTGCCGTCTATCGAAGTAACCTGTACTGGAACAGCTAAACACATAGTTTTCCTTTCAACTGAAATTGGCGATGACGGCCTGGCCTAAGGAGATACCGCCGTCATTACATGGCACCTGCTTATGGGTTAACACCGAAAAGTCGACAGATTCAAGCAAAGGCACGACTTTTCTTAGCAGCAACCGATTCTGGAAGACACCGCCGCTCAAGGCTACCCGGTTAATTCCGGTCTTCTTGGCTATCAATTGACACATCTTGCATATCATCTGGGCTGCGGTATTGTGAAATCGGGCTGATATTGTAGCTTTAGACACGTCTTGATATAAATCCTTGACTATGGCAGAAAGCAGCTCTTTGAGCTGGATGATATTTGTCCCATCATGCTCAACTATAGAATATGGGTAACTGTCACTGCCGACTTCATCGCCAGCATCATAGGCTGCCATCTCAAGCTCGACAGCTGCCTGACCTTCATAATCTATCTCGCCCCTGATGCCTAGCAAGGCTGATACGGCATCGAATAGACGCCCCATACTCGAAGACAATGGTGAGTTAAGTCCGGTCTGGATTTGCCGCTTGATAAGCTCAATTTCAACAGCATCAACTTGCTTCAAGAAACCTAGTTTGGGGCTGATGGAGTCCTCTCCCAGTAGCTTGAGAAGGTAGCCTATGGCAGTTCGGTACGGCCTTCTGATGGCAGCAGCTCCACCGGGCAAAGGGAGGTACTCAAGGTGCCCCATTCTCTGGAAACCTTTGTAATCAGCGGCCAGAAATTCTCCTCCCCAGATGCGCCCATCGCTACCATATCCCGTGCCGTCTAAAGCCACACCGATAACCGGCGACTCTACTCCATTGTCAACCATACAGCTAACGATGTGGGCATGATGGTGCTGAACCGGCACGAGCTTAAGATGGCTGAACTGGCTACCCAGCTCCAGCGCGTATTTGGTTGAAAGGTATTCCGGATGGAGGTCATAGGCAACGATTTCAGGCTCGATACGGAACAGCTTTTTATACAGAGCTAATGTGTTTTCGAAATGTTCCATGGTCTCCAGGTTTTCCATGTCGCCGATATGCTGGCTGATGAAGGCATAATTGTCTTTGGTTAAACAGAAAGTGTTCTTCTCCTCAGCACCACAGCCGAGCACCTGCTTAGCTGTGAAAGGTAGGTGAATAGGATACGGTGCATAGCTGCGAGCACGCCGTGTAAGCTGGAGCTCGCCTCTTTCGATGACAGTCACACTGTCGTCATACCTGGCATGTATGTCACGGTTATGGACCAGGAAGCAATCAGCAATTCCCAAGAGCCGTCTGACAGCCTCATCGTTATCTTTGGCAATCGGCTCCTCGCTGATATTGCCGCTGGTCATTACCAACGGCAGTCCTATATCTCTGAGCAAGAGATGATGCAGTGGAGTGTATGGTAGCATCACACCAAGGTATTTAAGGTTTGGAGTTACTGCCTCGCATACCGTGGACTCTGGCTTCCACCCCATCAGCACTATTGGACTCTGCGCCGATGTAAGCAGCTTTTCTTCTATTTCAGATACGTAGCAATGTCTCTTAGCTTCCTCTATGTCGGCGACCATTATGGCTAGTGGCTTGAATGGGCGTCTCTTTCTCTGGCGCAGCAGTTCAACAGCTTTCTCACTGGTGGCATCGCAGGCCAGGAGAAAACCACCCAGACCCTTGATGGCAAGAATTTTTCCTTCTTTGAGAAGACGGCTGGCAATGACAATGACGTCGGATGTTTCGACATGATTTCCCTTGACATCGAGCAGTTCCAGCTCTGGCCCGCATTTGGGGCAGGCATTGGGCTGAGCGTGGAAACGGCGGTCTAAAGGGTTTTTGTACTCTATCTGGCAATCAGTGCACATCTGAAAGGAGCGCATGGTGGTTTTGGGACGGTCGTAGGGAATGTCTTCTATAATGGTGAAGCGGGGGCCGCAATTGGTACAGTTAGTGAAGGGGTAATGGTAGCGTCTGTCTTCGGGGTTGAAGATTTCCTCAAGGCAGGCCAGGCAAGTAGCGATGTCCGGAGACACCAGTTGATATTTGTCTGCTTCGGCGATGCTACTACGGATTTCAAAGTTTGTGTAGTCTGTCGGCGGATGATAGGTAACAGTTATGCTTTCTATGCGAGCCAGCGGCGGTGCCTTATCTTGGAGGTCAAACAAGAAACGCTTCAGATCTTTGCTTTCACCTTGAACTTCAATTTTAACATCCTCGGAGGTATTGCAAACCCAGCCTTTCAGGTTGTATTTAGCAGCCAGCTGATAAACGAAAGGCCTGAAGCCAACCCCCTGAACCACGCCGCGAGTGCTTATTCGAGCTAATTCTACTGTTCCAACTCTAGCCATAAACAAATGAATTGTACTTCAGGCGAGTGCCGAGGGCAAATTTGAAATCTTTTCTTCGCAGATTCGCCTACACCTGCTTGACAGCGATGATATATGGTGCTACGATAGCCTCGTTATCCGAGGCATAACACATTATGTTAACTGGAAAGGCATGACCAGCACCACTATTATCGCTGACAGCATTGCCTGCATTACAAAAAAGCAAGCCGAGGACTATGGGATTAGAATAATCCCGGTCAATATATTATTCAACGGCCACGTTTATCGAGACTTTATAGACCTGAGTTCAACTCAGGCCTATGAGTTTCTGGAAAAAGCTCCCGAATTCTGGAAAAGTTCCGCGCCTTCTCCTGAGGACTACCTTGAGGCCTACCGGGAACTCAGTAAGCATGCTCGTAGTATCCTAGTGGTCACCATATCCTCAAAACTGAGCATGTTCTACTGCAGTGCCCAAAATGCTAAAGAGATATTCAAGGAAGAGTCACCTCAAACTGCCATTGAAGTTCTTGACAGCGAAACCGTTGCCGCTGCTGAAGGTCTTATCGCTTTGGCAGCAGCCAGAGCAGCCGCCGAGGGTAAGTCTTTTGATGAAGTCATTTCCATAGCTAAAAAAGTTAAAGGACGGGTTAAATTCGTTGGTCTTCTGGAAACCATTCGCCATGTCTATAGAACCGGAAGGATGCCTAAAGTTGCCTCTGAAATAGGCTCTATGCTTTCCATTAAGCCCATTCTAACCGGTTCCAATGGCAACATCCACTTCGCCGCCGCTGCTAGAACTAAACAGAGCGGGATTGAAAAAATGCTCAAGATAATGAGAAATCACGTAGTCAATTCGGAGCCGGTCCACGTGGCGGTTATGCACGCTGACGCCTTGAAAGAAGCTGAAAAACTCAAGGAAAAGATAGCCGCTGAGTTCAACTGCGCTGAGCTCTTTATAACTGATTTCAGCCCCATTATGGGTTATGCCACCGGTCGGGGAACACTCGCTCTGGCTTATTACAAGGAAGACCGCTTTGATAAATGAGGTCATAGCAGTAGTTCTGGGTTATCTAATAGGCTCCATTCCTTCCGCTTACATTATCGGCCGTTTGATGGGGAAGATTGATGTGCGCCAGGAGGGTGATGGCCGTATAAGCGCAGCGGCTGTCCACAGGAAGTTGGGTGTTGTTCCTTTTGTATTGGTTGTTGCAATGGATGTGGGCGAAGGAGCGCTAGCTGTATTGATTGCCAGTATGCTCACTGAATCTCTTGTGGTAGTGATGATTGCCGGCTTTGCTGCAGTGGTCGGCCATAACTGGTCCGTCTTTTTGAAATTCAAAGGGGGGCTGGGGGCCACTACGATTTATGGAGTGCTTGTTTGCCTAGTATGGTGGCACTTTTTGATAGTGGCGGCGATAGCCTTCACACTCTTCTTGATCATACGAAAATCAGGGCTGAGCACTGCCATTTTAATTATTACGTTATCCATTGTTCTTTTGGTCCAGAGCTTGTTTCAGAACGCACCCCTTATTCTAGCAATATATCCTCTCATTCTTATTCTGCTCATGGTTCTAAAGCGTTTCCAGATAAGCAGAACAGGTCCCCGATGACTCCTTACTGGAGAGATCAACTGAGAGGCCAGTTATTCAGTTATTTCATGCCCCTCTATATCATGGTCTTAGCTCTAATAAGCCTGGCTGTAAATTTGCAGAACTTCATTCGGGTCACTGACAGGGCGCCCATTGAATAGGACAGCCGTATCGGCAATAGCATGGAAGGCGCATATGGCCAGGTTCTCTTCCGGAACGCCCACGTCGCGCAGCCTCATCGGATGGCCCACTTTTGTCATCAGTGCTTCCACTGCGTCCGCTGCTGCCAGGGCGGCATCGCGCTCCGCCATGCCGCTGGTGTTAACGCCCAGGGCCTGTGCTACCTGAGCTAGTTTGTCAGCCGCGTGATCGACGTTGTACCGCATCACCTTCGGGAGCACTATGCCGCAAGCTGCCCCATGTGGGACATGGTATAGTGTCCCTATAGTATGCGCCATACCATGTGCCAGGCCGACCTGGGCCATGGTGAATGCCCAACCTGCCATGGTGGCTGCTAACTGCAAATTGAGCCGTGCCTTTTCATTCTCGCCATCGGCTACCACGAGCGGTAGGTTCTCGTGGATCAGGCGTATAGCCTGCAATGCTTGACCGTCACATATCTTGTTTGCCATGGTGCTTGTCATAGCCTCGATGGCATGTGTCAGGGCATCCATGGCGGTGGATACGGTTATATCCTTGGGGAAAAGACGTGGTGAAGCGCGGGTCCAGAATAGCCACATTTGGCATGATTCGTGTGTCGACTATGAACAGTTTACGTCCCGCGCCTTTGCTTGTGAGTACGGCTATGCTTGTTACTTCACTGCCGGTTCCCGCTGTTGTTGGAATGGCGATATGAGGGGTTTGAGGCTCAGTGAGTACCAACATGTTCAGATGGTCATTCGCCTTGCCGCCGTTCTTTAAGGTCACACAGACCCCTTTGGCAGTATCGATAACGCTCCCACCACCCACGCTTACGATACAGTCCGCCTTCAGTTCGCGGGCCATGGCAGTGGCCGCATCTACTGTTTCCAGATCGGGATCCGACGGGATATTGTCATAGATACCCACGCAGAAATCCGCAAGGGCATTCTTCGCCAGCTCAGCCAGCCCGGCCTGCCTTACGCCGGGATCGGTAAGAATCAAAGCCCTGCGGCAGCCAAGATCCGCAACTGCCTTGTAGATTGAGCTCAGAGCTCCGTGGCCAGCGACTACATTAGTCGGACAGTTGTACGAAAAACCGTCTACCTTTTTATAGTCCGACATAAGTTGAAAGGAGATATTCGTCTTATGGTCGGCCAGGGCGGACACATGTATTCTCTTGATCTGGGTATATTCATGTAATCCCGCGAGCCCCAGCTCACGTCCTACGCCGGACTGCTTATACCCACCAAAGGGGCAGAAATCGGCAAAGACGTGGTAATTGTTTATCCACATTGTTCCGGTACGTACCCCGCGGGCTACACGCTCGGCCCTGGCGGTGTTAGAAGAAAATACCCCTCCTCCCAGGCCATAAATGGAGTCATTGGCAATTGCCACTGCTTCTTCATCGCTGTCGTATTTTATAACACAGACAACTGGGCCAAAGATCTCTTCCTGCGCGATACGCATTTTGTTGTTCACGTTGGCGAAAATGGTGGGAGCATAGTAGAATCCGCCATTGATTCCTTTAACCTCGACGCGTTTTCCACCTGTGATCAGTTCCGCTCCCTCTTCATTACCCATTTTGACGTAACGTTCGACTGTGGCCAATTGCGTCTTGCTGACAAGAGGCCCCATGTGCGAGTTAGGGTCCATCTGGTATCCGATGCGGATAGATTCAGCTCGCTTTTTCATCTTGTCGAGGAACTCATCATATATCTTTGATGAGACTAGTACGCGTGTACCTGATTCGCATATCTGTCCCTGGTGGAAGAAGGTGCCGAAAACGGCGCCCTCTACGGCCAGGTCCATATCAGCATCGTCAAGTATGATATTGGCCGATTTACCGCCGAGCTCGAGTGTCACTTTTTTCACCGTGTCGGATGCCAGTCTCATGATTTCACGTCCGACTTCCGTGCTGCCGGTAAAGGCTATCTTGCCCACATCGGGGTGGGTACAGAGAATTTTGCCCAGCTCTCCCCCTGGTCCGGTTATGACATTTACCACCCCGTTGGGAATGCCGGCCGCTTTGGCGGCTTCAGCAATGATAAGTGCGCTCAATGGGGTTGCCGAAGCCGGTTTCAAAACGATGGTATTTCCCATTACGAGGGCAGGGGCGATTTTCCAGAAAGCCATGGTCATGGGGAAGTTCCAGGGAATGATTCCCACGCATACGCCAATTGGCTCCCTGCGGATAAATTCACGGCCCGGTGCAAATACATTCCCTGAGATCTGGATCTCTTCCTCCCAGGGAAATTTTGTGGCCGCTACTAGACTCAGATTGCGCAATAACCCGATGCCGAGCAAGGGCCCGAACTTGGCGAGTCCCATGATCTGGTCTGAATCCATGCATTCAGTTGCAGCCAGACGTAGCCCCTGCTGTGCTACCTGGTCGGCAAAATCCTGAATTTTTGCCATACGGGCCACCGGGGACAACCCGCTCCAGCCCCCGCTGTCGAAAGCCTTACGTGAGGCGGCTATAGCCGCCTCTGCATCAGCCTTTCCCGCTTGTGCTACTGTTGCTATAGGAGCTTCAGTGCCAGGGTCGATCGATTCGAAGGTCTTTCCGTCTGCGGCGTCGACAAATTCTCCATCAATAAACAGTTTATATTGCTCCATTTGAACCCTCCCTATGATTTATTTTTTAAGTTTCAGGTCAAATCTTAATGTCACTGACACCGAAACCATCCCACTCGCTTATAGGTTTGCTTGATGTGAGAACAAATCCTTTTCTCTCCCTTTCATCCACGTAGGAGATGGTTACTTCACCAACAAGCTGGTAAGTATCGGGATTGATAACGAATGTCAGGCCTTCTAATTCTACGGTCAAATCCGTCTCAAGGATATTGTCCACGCGCAGACATAGTGAGGCATCGCAGCATCCGCTAAAATTGGTATCGATGCGAATAGGCTGCTGGGTACCTTTATCGGCTAGAAATGCTCTGATGGCATGGCTTACGCCTGGCTCCAGCTTGACTATGGAAATTTCTCTTTTCACTCCTTTTTTATACCATCAGGAGCAATTGTAGCACGTTATAGAGCGAACTTTAAGAGACTGTTTTCATCAGCACCACCAACTCTAAATACCAATACTATTCTGATGCGTAGTGGCCATTTTTGATGGCTTCGACTATACCCTGTCGTGCAGCGTGATAGGCCAAGTATATAGCGCTTTTGATGGCTTTGGCCCGACTACGGCCATGAGCTATGACGATGTTTCCTTCTAGCCCCAGTAAACATCCTCCACCGTATTCTTTGTAGTCCAGATTCTTAACAGTCGCGGTCAGTTGTACATACTGTGCTAGGGCAGCTCCCGTGAGGTAACGGTCGATTTTAGCGGCTTGCCCCAGCTCCAGCAAACTCTGGACAACTTGCGAGTATCCTTCTATAGTCTTAATCAATACGTTCCCGGTGAAGCCATCAGTAACAATTACATCAGCTTTCCCATGGAGGACATCAAAACCTTCTATATTGCCGATGAAATTCAAATCGGTCTTTTTTATGAGCTGATGGGCCTCTTTGGCCAGAGTGCTGCCCTTAAGTTCCTCTGAGCCAACGTTTAGTAATCCCACTCGTGGTGAGCTTATATCAAGAACCTGTTCAGCTAGAATGTTGGCGATCTGGGCAAATTGAACCAGAAAGATGGGGCGACAGTTGACATTGACCCCAGAATCAATAATTAGAGTCGGCTGAGGTTGGTTAAGGTAGGCTACGGCACACACTGCCAACCGCTGGACGCCCTCTACTGCCTTTAGATTGAGAAATGAGGCGACTACAGCGGCTCCCGTGCTACCAGCGGAGATGAAGCCGTCGGCGATACCATCTTTTACCAGCCTGGCTCCGACCACTACTGACGAATCCGGCTTATTTTGGACTCCCTGTATTGGATCCTCATCTTGCTCGACGACCTGGCTCGCCTCGATAATGCTAATATTCGGTTTTCTTGAATAACGCCGAAGCAACATCTCAAGCACAGGTTTGTTACCGACTAGCGCGATATCTATCGGGAACTCTCTAGCTGCTTCTATGGCCCCTTTAATCACTTCCCGGGGAGCGTAGTCACCGCCCATAGCATCTACAGCAATTAGCAATTCATTTACCTCCTATATCAAAAGGCCATGATCTTCAGTGCCCTACTGGATGGTTGAAGACTTTAGCGAGTTCTCCCTGTTTTGTCAAGGACGGGCGTCCTACATTTTTGAAAAGCTGAAGGCAAAAGTCTATAATTCACCAGGTTTTGGGATAAAGGTGCGAAAACTAAGACGGTGCACGAATTAGTCATAACGCAGAACATACTGGATATCGTCCTAAAAGAGGCAAAAGCAGCTCCGGCAAATAAGGTCACCAAGATAAATCTGGTCATCGGTGAGCTATCAGGGGTCGTCAGCGATTCCGTCCTTTTCTACTTCGATTTTCTCAAGAAAGGTAATGCAGCTGAGGGAGCCACCCTCGATTTTAAACTGGTGCCGGCAGAACTGCGGTGTCGAGACTGCCTGATTGCCTTTAATCCAAAAGACTCCGCATGGATTTGTCCGGATTGCCAGGGAACCAATCTTGAGGTGATTAGCGGGCAAGAGTGCCGCGTAGAAAGTATAGAGGTCGAACAATGAAGACACCGGATTTAATAGTTAAGGGGAAAGATAATGGAGAAGGTATGGTCATCCATTATAAGACCACTAAAGGAACCGATGTCTTCGGATTGGCCATACCTAACATATACACCCATGCCGATTGGGACCTTGGGCCTACCTGGTGTTATTTAGTCGTTGGCCAGAAGACTACCTTGATAGACACTGGCCGGCTCGGTAACTTCGAGGTTTTTGGGATTCTTCTAAAGTCAATAGGCAAGGGATTTTCGGATATCGATAGAACCGTCGTCACCCACAGCCACGAAGACCATGATGGTAATGTGGTTGAAATAATCTCCGCAACGCAGACTGAATTATGGGCCCACGCAATTTACCGCCAGATGATTTCCTATCACCCCCACATAAAAGAAGGCGCCCTGCATCCTGAGCTGCCCGGTTCTTGCCGTTTCTGCAGAATGCCTGAAACCTTCTACAAGAACTGCTTACCATACCATAAGGCAAGAAGTTCGTTGAAAATTGACTTTAATATCGAGGATGACCAAGAGCTGCCAGACGACGCCCTTAGCTTCGTCTTTACCCCGGGGCACACCCCCGACTCGATCTGCATCGTTTTGGAGGATGAGGCTATATTTACCGGTGATACCTTACTGCCTGACATCACCTCTCAGCCTTCCCTGGCATATGCCTTCGAAGTCAATCGCCGGATCTTACCAGAAGGGTATCGCCGAAGAAACAATGTTTACGGGCTAATGAACTATATCAAATCTTTAAGCAAGATAGCCCATCTTGCCTCACAGCCCCTTAAAGCTACCTTTCCCGCCCATCGCCTGTTCTATAACGGTCGGTTCAACCTTCTTGGTAGTGCCGAGCGAGCTAAGGAAATTATCCAGTTTCATATTGACCGCTGTGGCGATATCTTGGAAATTATTGATGACAAACCGGCTGGCATAAAAGATATCGCCGTCCAGCATTTTCCTCCTTCGCGGCTTGCTGGCATGGGAAAAGCATTAGCGGAAAACGAAATCAGGGCTCATATCGAAATTATGGAGGCGTGTGGCGATATCTGTTGGACTGGCGAAAACAAAAAGCTAGTCCAGCGCACCGGGTCGAAAAATTCCCTAGATTCCATAGGGGCGTATTTGCGCTCATCACCATCGAACCGCTAGGTCCACCTCTTAATAGTATGTACCGCAGTGGCTTTAAAGCTGGCGTAAACTTTCTTGCCGATGTCAAGGTCTAGCTCTTCCGCTGACATCTTTGTTACCACGCCCAGCAAATTAAAGCCGCAATCTACCTCGATTCTCAACAGCGGTCCCACCGGGGTCATTCTGGTTACCTTCCCTTGAAACGTGTTTCTGGCACTGGTCCTGCCTTTTGCCAGTGTGAAGGTTATGTCTTCGGGCCTGATGAGGGCATAAACCGCCTCGCCGATTTCACAATCAGAGACAGCCTGGATGGTGCTATCATTCACTTGTATGGTTACCAGATTGTCATCTTTCTCCACTATTACTCCGTTCAGGATGTTTTCTACGCCAACGAACTCAGCCACCTCCATATTCTTGGGGGCACAGAATATTTCGTTGGGGCTGCCTATTTGCAGTATCTCGCCACCTATGAGCACGCCGATTTTGTCGGCAAGGCGTTGCCCCTGTGACATATCGTGGGTAGCCATTATCACAGTTACTCTTTGCTCCTGGATGATGTTGCTTAAGACTTTCTCTACTTGTGATGCCGAGACGGGGTCCAGGTTGGCGGTAGGCTCGTCCAAAAAGAGTACCTCCGGCTGTGTAACCAGAGCACGGGCTATGGCAACCCGCTGCGTCTCGCCTCCGGAGAGTGTTTTGGCGTTTCTGTTTTTGTATTCGGCCAGATTGACAAGCTCCAGCGCATTATCCACCTTCTTGCGGATAATATCATGCGCCTCCCGTCTCCATCTAAGGCCACAAGCGACATTATCGTAGACGCTCATGGTGAACACTATTGGCTTCTGCTGCACAAATGCCATCCTGCGGCGTGTCTCTAATCTGTGCTTCCCAGAAAGGGTCACATCCACGCCCTCGAAATAAATTTTTCCTGAAGTGGGCACCTCAAGAAAGTCTAACAGTCTGAGCAATGTCGTTTTGCCGGCACCTGTGGGACCAATTAGACCAAAAGCTTCGCCCCTGTTGACCCCCAGGTTTGCATCTTTTAAGACCGGGCATCCATCGTATTTGTGCCCCAGGCTCACGGTTTCCAGTAAAGCCATCTATTTCCACCTCTGCTGCAGTCTACTGAAAGCGAAATTGATGATTAGCGCCAGACTGATCAGTATTATTCCGAGCGCGATAGACAGCACTATATCTCCCTTCGACGTTTCCAAAGAAATAGCCGTGGTCATTACCCTGGTGTATCCACGTATGTTACCACCTACCATCAAAGCCAGACCGACTTCTGATATAGCTCTCCCAAATCCCATTATTAGAGCAGAATAAATGGCATATCTGGCTTCTCGTATGACAATGGTTGTCGCCTGAAATTGACTGGCGCCGATGGCTACTGCCGTTTCATGTGCAGCTTTGTCCACACCACTTAAAGCAGCTATCACCAGCCCCAGCATTATCGGCGATATAAGTATTACTTGACCTATTATCATGACTTGAGGTGTGAATAGAAGCTCCAGGAAACCCAATGGTCCAGACCGAGAGAAAAGCAGAAATACAATTAAGCCGACCGCCACCGTGGGCACACTATAGAAAGTCTGTATCAAATTTATCAGAGTTCTCTTACCACGGAAATTGTTGAAATGAATCAGGCTACCCAGAGGTAAACACATTAAAGCGGCGATAATGGTTGAAGAAATAGAGATGGCCAGCGTTCTGCCGGTTATCTCCAGGACTTCGGGGTCAAGCGTGACAATAAGCTGGATTGCTTTTAGAAATCCTTGCCATATTTCAGCCAATTCGTACTACCACCTTGGATGTTTATACCATCTACGTAGTGAGGCAGACATGGCCCGGGCTCTCTGTAAACCTGTTACGGAACTGGTTTTGTATATTCTTCATGTGACGGGCAACCTTCTATCTTGCAGCCACCATCGGCCAGCGGGAAGAAAAGAGACCTGCCGTATTCGGCTTTGCCATAAGTCCCGATTAAATTCTGGATTTCGGCTGAAATGAGCCAGTTGATGAACTTGTTGGCAATATCTAGGTTAATAACCTTTGTCGTGTCAGGATTGGCGGCGATAGCTGCATATACGTTGAGGAACACAGGGTCTTCCTCTACTATTGGTACAATGGTTAAGTTAGTTTTTTTTGTATAGGCGAGAAATGTGGATATGTCCGCAAGTACATATGCCTGCTCTTCGTTAGACATCAGCAGGGTGGGCCCCATTCCTTTGCCAGCTTCTATATGCCATTTGCCAGACTTCTCAACATCCTCGTATTTGTACCCGGCTTTGCTCCAGATAAGTTTTTCCTTGGAGTGAGTCCCGGAGTTGTCACCTCTGGAAATAAACTTGACGGTGTTCGGGTCATTCATCCCTGCCTGATATATCTTCTTAAAGGCCTCGGTTGCTGTTGCGCCTTTAATTCCAGCCGGGTCACCGGCCGGGCCGGCAATAAGAAAGAAATTATAAGCAAAGTTCCTCCGGTTAATTCCGTAACCTTCAGCAATGAACTTGTCTTCAGCGGCACGGTCATGAACAATCACCGCGTCCACGTCACCTCTCCTGCCATATTCAAGTGCTATTCCTGTGCCCGCATAGATGATATCCATTTCTACATCAGCATATTCCTCAAACATGGGCTCTAAATAGTACCATAACCCCGTGTCGTATAGACTGGTCGTGGTAGCAATTTTGAACCTTGTTTCGGGGGCATGAACTGGATATTGCGGAGTTGGTGGTTCAGATTGGGTAGAAGGTGCACATCCAATCAACAGTGAGAGCAACACCGCTATTGTGGTAAAGATTGTTAATTTCCTGAAAAACCTTTTGTTCATTGTCTATCCTCCTTATCACTTTTTTATAACTAGCTGTAATGCTTTCCGATACGAAGCTGACACAGTTTGCTCCAATTTATGCCGAAGTGGAGGCGACTTATTAATGGCTAGCAGTTGTCCGTTGTGCCAGTGACAGCTAGATATTCTGTCATAGCCAAGACAAAGAAGTGAACCTTGTAGAGTTGAAAGAGAGTCAGGGGCGAAAGCGTAAAAATATGAACGATTTCTGATCCAAAAATAAAACGCCACCGTTACCAGGGCGCTTTTAATATCAACGTAACTTAGTTTCAATTCGGCTCTCCTTTCCAAACATGGGAGGCGTCACCGTTTCCAGTGGCACCCTATCGGCCGATGCCCTTGGCTATTCCTTTAGGACAAAAGGCTCGGAAAGCTATTATTAAACTGGCGGCATTATAACATGAAATTTTTCAGCTTACAATTTCCCTTTTTAACTCCATAACTGCAGGAGAGGGAGAGGCGATTTTCCCCTCCTGGATTTGAGAGACTAAGTGATGGTGCATTTTTTATAGAAATTCCAAAGTAAATACAGTGCGTCAATCTCCATGCGATGATTGCCAAGCATTAAAGTTAGTGCTAATATTGTCGACAATATTCTTAATAGGATATTAATGAGCTATAAGCCACCGGTAATATTACCAAAAGGCATGTGGTTCCGCGGGAAAGTGTTAAAATATTTTCTCGCTATATTTTTGTCTCTGGCAGCATTGGTGTGTGTGGTTCTGGCATTATTCTACTATCAGAATATTCCTTTCATTCCTTCAAGCTCTTTCCAGACTATCGCTGATTTGATATCTAGCACACCTCTTCTGGTGGCACTGGCAATTCTGCTTATCCCGGGGGGCGTGGGGTCATGGTTCTTGGCCTACATTATTAGCAGACATGAACTTTTAAAGGACCAGATGGAGTTCAATGCCCAGCTTTTCAGCGCCACCACCGATTCAATCATGGTCCACGACTTGAACGGCAATTGCATATACGCAAATGAGGACGCCTGCAGGTCTCATGGTTACGAAAAAGAAGAGTTGGTGCGGATAAATTTTTATGAACTCAGCGCTCCAGATTATGCCAATACCGTTGAGGCAAAGATTAAAGAGCTAATCGAAAAAGGCCAGTTAACCTTCGAGTCAGTTCATATGCGTAAAGATAATTCTTTAATGCCAGTGGAGGTAAAGAGCCGCCTTATCGAGTCGAGTGGCCGTAAGCTGATACTAAGTGTTATCCTTGATATTACCGAGCGCAAACGGACTGAGGAAGAACTAAGGCAAACTTCAGCGAGATTACAAAGAGCTATCGAGGGAACCATCAATGCTGTTGCCTTGACAACTGAAATCAGAGACCCCTACACTGCTGGCCACCAGCACCGCGTGGCCAAGTTGGCCTGTGTTATCGCCAGAGAGCTTGGCCTTTCCGAAGGGCAGATCGAAGGGATACGCGTTGCCGGGACACTGCATGATATCGGAAAAATATACGTGCCCGCAGAGATTCTCAGCAGGCCAGGCCGTTTAAGAAAAAACGAGATTAATCTGGTCAAGGACCACGCCCAGGTGGGTTATGACTTGCTTAGCACGATAGAATTTCCCTGGCCTATTGCCCGGATAGTTTTACAACACCACGAGCGGATGAATGGCTCTGGATATCCTTTCGGGGTTTCTGACGACGACATTCTGCTTGAGGCACAAATAATGAGTGTGGCTGATGTTGTTGAGGCTATGGCATCTCACAGACCTTACCGTCCAGCTCTCAGCATAGAAGAAGCCCTCTTAGAAATCTCACAGCAAAAGGGTGTCCTTTATTCTTCAGAGGTCGTGGATGCTTGCATAAAAGTCTTCACCAAGAAAGGCTTTACCTTCTAGTAACTTGTAAAGAAAATTATTTCCCTGTATAAAATTACGTGATTAGACCATTGGAGCACGGGCAGGGGATAAAAATCTCTTCACTTATTGGGGTAATGGTACGTATTGGTGCGTTGCGAGGTTCCATAAGGCCACTACTAATATCATGGTACCTGCTATTACCTTAAGCCATGTTTCCGAAATGTTGAGGACTCATACCGAAGAAAGAGGTTGTCCAAAGAAATTAACCGAACTATCTATTGGATGGTTGCTGCCCTAATAATTGCTTTCGGCATAGGGACAACATTTTTATGGTTTCATATAAATAGCTTGCTACCAACTCAGCCAGTTCCGGTGACAACACCTTAACCTTATGTCCAAATTGACCCACTACCGAGATTTGACAAATCAACCCGAAATGTGCTATTATTATAAAAGTCCCAAGCAGTCAAGCTTAGACCTGGCAGGGACGGGGAGGCGGTGAAGGCTGGAAGGTGTGTGGTACACGACCGGGCACAAGGTAAGCCAAAACCGAGAGGAGAGGCAGAGGAAAAGCCGGGGACAAGTGAGGTTACTTGGGACGTTTCTATTTGTGGAGACGAGAAGGTCAGTTAACTGCTCGCCTTCAGCTACCCACCTTACAATAAGAAATCCTAAATACTAACCCCCAGAATTGCAAACAAACTCGAAATCTGAATTCCTATGCAACGTAGGTGCAGGTATCAATACCTATACCAGGCGGATAGACTTATCAACAGCTTCGGTTTTTCAAATTTTTCATCCATTGATTGAAAGGCATGGCTTCCCAGTGGTAAAGTAAAGCCAATCTGGCATAGCTATGAAGATGTTTGCGATGAAAAACATTTTTGAGCGAATAAACACAACGTTCAGAAAAGCACTATCTAAAAGAGGCTCCATCTATTTTAATTATGCGGATGTCCTTTTTAAGTATCCTTGGCTGTGCTTACACAACACCTGCCTCATCTTAAGGTCAAAGCTATCTAATGGCGCAATAGTTCACATTATAGGAGATAGCCATGTTAGGCCATTTGTGTTCAGAAGCCCTTTCATCATACACCACATATCACAGGCGACAGCATACAATCTTAATAAAGACAACAGCTTTTCTCAGTCAAAGAAATACCTGAACTCATTCCTGCCGCGAATAAACAGAGAAAGGGACGTTTTGCTTTTGGTTTTCGGAGAAATAGATGCCCGGGTTCATATTTACCTGCAATATAAAAAGCACAATGAGAAAGTGAGTATCGCGAAAATTGTAGAGGCTACTGTAGAAAAATATGGAGAGGTTATCAAGAGATTGAGAGATGACGGATTCGCCGTATGTGTTCATGGCATCCCACCGGCGGCAAGGAAGCGGTTTGTGTCTGACTTGCCTTTTCTGGGAAGTCCGGAACAGAGGAGTGAAATATCCAGAGAATTTAACGAGAGGCTTGGACAATTTTGCCAGATGAATGGCATTCCTTACATAGATGTGCAATTCATCTCAGCCGATGGAAACGGGTTCATTAAGAAGAAATATCTCGCTGACGAAGTACATCTCAACGGTAGAATAGTCTCTTTTGCTAGGGAAAGAATAGTCGCAGCATTCAGAGATAGTAAGAATTTCAACTAGAGACTCAAGCTACCGCGCTAAAAAGCTGTCACCGGTTCGAGCTTGGTCTCCGGGTAAATCTGCTCTGGTTTTGGTGGCATGGGGCTATAGACCCACTTGACTGAGATACTACCGCACTGGATGCCACCTATCCGTTGTATTCCCTGGTAGGTTCCCCGCAGCAGGACGTCTTCCATATCGAAGGACATGCAGAAGAAAGCGACAGTCGTATTGATAGGTATTGCCCTGATATCTTCATTAAATGCTGAAGCTGCGAATATCACATGCTCGTTGTCGGAGGTCTGGGCTTGAATTACCGGGATAATCACAGGATAGCCATCTTTGCCGACATAAGCTAGGAATTTGAGGTTCGCAATTTTATCTATAAGTTGCCGGGTCCACAAGTTGAGGACTTCCTTTCTCCCCTTCTTGCGGGATATCATTTTTGCCACCAAGGTCTTTAAGGCTGCCTGTATAATGCTGCCCATCGGGAGAGGCTCTTTACCATACTGTTCGACCAAATCAAGGTAATAAACCGTATGTATGCCGAAATAGGCGTTGTAGCGGAACATAGGCAGATTGTTGAACAAGTCGAATTCTTTGCCGCTTCTTTCGGTGTGGGTAAATTTCGCCTTACCACGCCAGGTGTTCCTGTCCAGCGTCAGAATGAGAAAGCTGACCTTTGGGTTTTTCCTGATGTTGACTTTGCTCAATCCCTCAGCGAACTGACCAAAGACAACCTCCGTGGGTGAACTAGCTCGCAGCGTGGAGATTAAAGTTAGATGAGGCAGACCTTGTTCATTTATCGTGGCAAGCAGTCCCACCTTCATCTCGGGTTCGAAATCTTTTATGTCTGATTCTGAAAAGGATTTGTAGATGTTTCTTTGATTGCTCATTTCTCTATCTCCTATGAATCTTCCACTTTTGTGGCGCCAGTGACACTCACAATTTCCGGGTCCATGCCGGATAGTTTGGCACATTGTTCCAGTTCACGCACCGTGTCTTTGCCCATAAGCGGCATATTGGCATATTCCCAGGCGATACCTAGTCTGCGGTACTTATCGCGACAGAGATTGTTAAAGGCGCACAGTTCCCATCGCTCGACGACGCCCTGAAGGTTTTTGGCGATGAAAGCGCCGAGGCTGGTGATGTTATCACATGTGGCTGTTGCTTCAGGAATGAGTGGTGTTCTAATCCACAGTACTTTTTCAGGAGCCCTATTCAGGATATAGTCACGAATATATAGAAGGTTGTCGAAAATCCTCTGGTTATACTGCCCGGTGAAATTGTAGTGCTTTTCTAGTTCTGCTTCCTTCAAATCAAACAGAACGATATCGGTATAGGGCAAAACTTTTTCCAGAGACCCGCTGGGACAAACGCCGCAGGTATCAAGAGCGGTGTTGATTCCTCTTTCCTTGAGGCGGCGGAGCAATGCAGCGGCAAAACCAGGTTGCATCATAGGTTCTCCACCGGAAAGGGTGACACCGCCGCCCGACTTCTCAAAATATATCTGGTCTTTGAGCAACTCATCGAAAAGCTCAGCCAGGCTGACTCGCCTGCCCAGAAGCTCCATGGCATTCGCCGGACAGGCTTCAGCACATTCCCCACAGCCGTTGCAAACTTCGCGGTCAATCACAACTCCCTGTTCTGTCTTGCACAGACAACCTAGGAGGCATACTTTGATGCAGGTACCGCAGCCGATACACTTGTTTTCCAGCCACTGTATCTGTGGCTCTATCGATATGCTTTCGGGGTTGTGGCACCACAGGCATCTTAGCGGGCATCCCTTGAAGAATACCGTGGTGCGTATACCGGGCCCGTCTTCAGTGGAGAACCTCTGCAAGTGCAGTATCAGCCCACTCTGGCTCTTGTCTATACCTTCCAGGGCTGCCTCTTGGGTTACCACCCGGTCATCAGATATAACGGTCTTTTTGCTTACCATACTTATACTTAAGCAGCCTTATCAAATCTGGTGGCTTTCACGAGCTATAATCTCATTCTGCAGCTCTCTGCCTATGGCAGTGAAGTAGGCGTTATAGCCAGTAACGCGAACTAATAAATGCCGATAGTTCTCCGGGTGTTTCTGGGCATCCCGCAGTATATCTGCGTTAATCATGTTAACCTGGAGACAGGTGCCTCCGTTTTCCACATAGCCGCGCAAAAAGGCCTTGAACTTGCTCTTGTGCTCAGGGTCGCGGATAAGCGATGGGTTGAAGGTCATGGTATGACTGGCACCATTTGGCAGCAGGTTATAATATTCCAGCCAGTCACCATTGCCTTTGGGGTCTTTGCCACCGATAACTTTCCCCACCGAGTTGACATTAGCTGTCGGCCCATTAATGTCAGCACCGTTTGAGGGACAGATGGCGTTTGACAGGAATTTGCCCTTGGGTCTGCCATCAGGACTTGCTGACAAAACATATCCATCGGAAATCCAGTAATTCCAGCTCAGCATGCCGGGCCGGAACTGCTTACCCGTGGGCTTGGACTTGTATTTCCAGGTCTCCTGTGTCCACAGGCCCATCACCTTCTTTCCCAATTCATCGGCAACATCATCATCCCTGCCGTATTTGGGCGCTTTATTGAGGGCTTGGGCTTGCAGCACTTCATGGCCTGTCCAGTTAGCTTTCAAAGCATCAATTAACTCCCTCATGGTGCAAATATTCTTATCGAACACCAAATATTTGACTGCCAGCAGGGAATCAACCGTAGTGCCATAGGTCACCGCCTCCAGCGTGACAAAGCTGAGCTCGGCGCCGCCCTCATTGATGTCCTTACCCTTCTCGGCACATCCTTTGACCAGACAGGATAGATAAGGCGTTGGCAGAAACTTTGCCCGCACCTCGTCGGTTCTCTCGTAGAGCTCGGCAATCTTCTTGACGATATATTTTGTCTGGGCAACATAGGCATTCCAGAACTCCTCCCAGGTCTTGAAGGTCTCTGCATTGCCTGTATCGGCTCCCCACAGTTTACGAGGCTCCGTTTTACCCGTCATCGGGTCGGTGTGGGGAATCAGGTCATATCCACCGATAAGTGCCAGCTCGACCGCTTTCAGGAGATTGAGGTTAATATCAACAGTACCAGAGCGGTCATTGCCGCACATCGTGTTTTCCAGACAGCCAACAGGGGCGTAATCATGTACATTGTCTTTATTAATGAGATGCTCAACGCCGGCTTTCTTGGCTTCCAGCATCATTCCGGCAATGGAACGCTCGTCGAAGTTTATGAGGAACGGTGCTCCCTGGCTTGAGGAAATCATATCTATGACCTTGTCATAGAGCTTGTTGGGGGTGTTTCTGTGCAGTCTAACATTTGGCTTTGGCTCCAGAATGGGGGCCAGTTCATCTATGACCTCAAGCATAGCATAGGTAAGGTCATTGGTCATATCCTTGCCGCCGGGCCCCATGCCCGAGAGGGTAACAACCTGACCGAAGCCGGAGGTGATACCCTGATTGCCCCCGGTGCGAATCATGGCATCATAGGCTGTATTGGAATGAATCCAGAAGCACTTCAATATCTCTTTGCCGAATTCTCTATCCATACCTTCATTGATGGATTTCTGCCACAGTTGGTACAGATATTGGTCTATTCTGCCGAAGGAGAGGCCGGGGCCAGGATAACTTTCATCGCTCATGACCAGCATGTGGGTCAGCCACAGAGACTGTACCCCCTCCCAGAATGTCCGCGCTGGTTCCCAAGGTACCCTCTTAAGCATTTCTGCCATTTGGAGCAGCTCACTTTTCCTGGTCTTATCAGTCTCTTTAGCAGCGAGACCAGTGCATACCTGGCTGTATTTTGCTGCCACATCTCGAGCCATTGTGGCAGCGGTCAGCATAGCCCTGAGCTGTCCACCCTTTTTGCCTTTCTTACCACTTGAAGAAAGCGTTTCATGGTGCTTGTTGATATCGGCAAAAATGCTCTTCCAGCCTTTTTCAACTGCTGTTCCGTAATCGGGGATAAGATGGCCGCTGGTAGCTCCTACGTTTCCATAGCCATGGTCATGAAACCATAAGATGGCGGCTCGGGCTCCGTTCTTGCCATAGACCAGCTTACGGTACTGTCTAGCCTCCTCTTTGGTGAGGCAGGTGGAGGCTTGTAAGTTGAAGCGTCCGCCAGCAATGAGGTCACCGGGCAAAATCTCGTGCGGCAGATAGTTCACCATCACTTCTCTAACAAACCAGGCAAGGCGCTCGGGCAGACTCCAGTTCCAGAAATCGGGGTGTAGCTTCACCTTTCTCGCCGTCTGCTTGAAGGCACCGGTGAAGGTTGAGAAAAAAGTGTAAGTCTCGGGCACGATATAGTACTGCCCTTCGCGGAACTGGAAGTCCCACGGTGTTCCCGTGGTCCAGCCGGTAAATTCATTGTTCCACTTCCGTTTAAGGCCCTGGAAGTAATAGTCGCGAAGCCATTTAATTCGCGGCGACAGGTTCTTCGGTTCCTTAATGGCGAATTTCGGTTTTTCAGGTATAGCTGTGGTCATAGTCTCACCCTCCATTCAATAACTAAGTCGTCTTGTAAACCATCAGTGAATTAGCTGCTATGGTGGAAAAACTATATCATAAGCAGGCTAAAACTACCAACCACCTGCTTCGCTCTTTACCTAGTTCCCAACCACCTCAAAATCTTCGAATATAGCCAGACACTCTTTCACGCGTGACCGTGACATCCAGGTGGTCATTTTCGTGTCTTCGGTGTAGCTGTTGTGAACACCAAGCTTTTCTGATTTCTCAATCCATAAGGGATTGTAGTGGAGCAGGGCCACTTTTCTAACCTTATTTCCCTTCAAAAATGAGGCAACCGCTTCCAAATTCTCCCGCCTATCGGTGATGCCAGGAATAAGGGCAATGCGGGGTAAAATTTGAACACCGTCCTTTTTTTGGGAAGCCTGGTACAGCTCCTTGAAGTTATGCAATATACGCTCGTTGCTCACCCCGCAATATCTTTTGTGCTCCTGTGGCTCGATTAGCTTGATATCATAATAAATCGAGTCCAGGTAGGGGTACAGCAATTCGAAGAAGGCAGCGCAATCGAAGTGGCCACATGTTTCAATCAGCGTCTGGATATTGAGTGACCTCAGTTTTTTTAACAGGTCCGCAGTAAACCTCATAAATAGTGTCGGCTCCCCGCCTGACAAGGTTACGCCTCCACCCGAGGTAACAAAAAAGGGAACGTCCTTTGTTATTGTCTCGATGACTTCTTCGATTTCCATGTCACGTCCTACCTTTGTCACGGCATCGGCAGGACAGACCTCGGCGCATTTGAAACAGAGAGTGCACTTGTGTCGGTCAATGAAATCTGGGTTATCGCGTGAAAGCGCCTCGGGTTCACACACGTTTATGCAACTGTTGCAGCCAATGCATTCTTTTCTATCCCAGCCTAGTTCATGCCCCACATATTTGCATTCGGGGTTGTGGCACCAAACACAGGAAAGTGGGCATCCCTTAAAGAAGATCACCGTACGTATGCCCGGCCCGTCATCGAGCGAATTGCCCTTTATATCAAGGATGAGAGGTTTCTTAAATCCCATATTCGGCGCGCTCGATAAGCTCGACCTGCATGTCTTTGTTGAGCGTAACGAAATAGGCATTATAGCCGGAGATACGCACCAGCAAATTCCTGTAGTTTTCAGGGTGGGCCATGGCATCCCGCAGCATAGCCGAGGTAACCACATTCATCTGCATTTGCATACCGCCAAGCTCGAAATAAGTCTTGGCATAGGAGAACATGCTGTTGACCACCTCTTCACGCGTATCCCGTGCACTGGGCACAACCTTGATGTTGAAAGCTATGTTGTTATTCATATTTCTGGGATTCAGCCGAGCCACATCGCGGATATTTTCCAGAAGGTTCTTCGATGCATTTGGCTCAGGTGTTAGGCCTGGGGTAAATGCCTTGCCCGCAAGTCTACCGGAGGGGAGCGCACCGCTCAGAGTACCGAAAGCAACATGATTGGACATGGACCAGAATCCAGCTGTGTAACGCCCACCCCTGTAATTCACATGGTTCCAATAGGTATCGCGGGCAAATTCAGTCACCCTGTTGGCGATGTCAACCGCTTCACCGTTGTCTGAACCGAAGAAAGGGACCTTCTTGGTTACCATGGCATGGAGCACAGAATTGTCAGCGAAGTTGTTATCAATCGCCCTCTTTAGCTCTTTAAATGTGACTTTCTTTTCATCGAACACCAGTCTCTTTATCACCATCAACGAATCGGTTACATCAGCCAGGCCGATGCAGGCAGAGCCAGATGAATTGTGTTTGGCGCCGCCCTTGGTAATATCTTTACCTTTCTTGATGGGACCGTCAATAAGTGCCGACAGTAATGGAGTCGGACGCAACACACCATGCGCCTCACCAAGCATGTTGTTATACTCCACGGATTTGTCGATAAGGAACTTGAACTGGGTTTTAAATGCGTCAAAGAAACCCTCAAATGTCTTGAAAGCTCCGTCTTCGATGCTACCTGTTCTCGGGCCGACTTCCCAATTCATGAGCGGATGTTTGCCATTATTCAGCGCCATCTCGAGTGCAGCAACCATATTCATCATCATACAGTTGGTGTGCCCCATGTGCTTACCGCAAAGGGTAGGCTCAACACAACCTGTAGCCGACCAGTCTCTTAAGTCCTCGACGGGATAATTGAAACTTTCCAGCGATTTCATAACTACCTCATCGTTGTGCATCGAAGGGGTGGCGGCGGTAACCATATTCACCTCACAGAGGCGCTTGAGATAGGTGTCGCTGTTTTTTGCCCTGTTATATCGTGCGTTCACATTCGGGTCACGGATCCCTAGCATCTCGGTCACTTTGAGGAAGATGTAAGTCATGTCACAAACTGCATCCTCGCCAGCGGGAGTAACTCCGCCCAGTGTAATAACCTGGTCGGAAGAGCTGCCGCCAAAAAGGTAGTTGCCGATGTCAGGCACGAGTGGTAGATGGTCAGCGCAGCGCATATAGAGACAGCCCACCAGTTCGATTGCCTTTTTAATATACTCTTCTCTCTCCTTCTCGGTGGCAAGCTTCTTCATATCAGTGACAAAATAGGGCTGGAGCCACTGGTCGAGTCTGCCCAACGACAAACCGGCATTGGTGTTTTCCGTGTGAAGCCCAATCCAGGCTATCCACATAGCATTGATTGCCTCGTCAAGGGTTTCTGCTGGGTTCTCAGGTACCCTGGCGCAGATCGCGGCTAGCCGCTCAAGCTCAGCTTTCCTTTCGGCGTCTGATTCTAATTTAACCTCGGCTGCTGCCTGCTTGGAAAGATTCCTGGCATAAGCTGCAAGTCCCTGCAAACAAAGTATCATCGCCTCAAGAGTATGCTTTTTCTGTGTGTCTGCTGATTTATCGCGCTTGAGTTCCTCTTTGATTTCTCGGATAATTCCTTTCGTACCGAGTGCTAGAAGTTTGGGGAAATTTGGTATGGTGTGTGACATGGCCACTGTCTTCCATAGGAAGTAGACGGCAAAGCGCTCATCAAGCATCTGGGAGAGCGGTCTGTTATATTTTTCCCTGACCCACTCACGGAAATTCCTCTTCATCCAGTATGGAAAGACATAATGATGCAGGATTTCAACCGTTTCAGGCGATATATCGTAGGGATTGAGTTGCCTGTCAGGAGTGGATAACAATTCCCCCCAGATCATGTTTGCGTGGGCATCGGGGTAAAGAATCACGCCGATTTCCTTAGTCGTAGTAGTCCCAGCAATGAGGTCGTCCTTACGGATGACGGGTTCTTTATTTTCCATTAAGTACCTAAACATATCTCCCTGGCGCAATTCCGGAACCCAGGTCTTCCCCGATTTGTCCACCTCAAAGCCGTTTGCTACGCACCAGTCGGTTACTAGCTTTGCGCGTTCATGACAAATTTCAGGTTTTGTTTCAAAATGGATGTCAAGGAACTTTTTTAACCTCGGGAAATCGTTTATGTCATATTGTGACAGGTAAGGCTCGGAAAGGTATTTAACGCCAGCATCTACCTTTTTACCTACCAGGCGTTCCTTTCTTCTCCGACTCATTTCCTGATGGAGTATTGGGGCAGACGGCGGCAATGCAGCCTTCTCTCTGGCATCTTCAGCTTTCTGCTTTTCCACCATCTTCTTGTGCTTTTTCCATAGTAGCAAGGACATTAGGAAGTTAAATAGTTGGACATAGTTCATATTTCCTTCTATCCGCAGTCTGCTCTTTAAGAGCATATTCAATACTTCGTTGGGTGTTACCTTCAGCATTTCTTTGACCACTTCGTCCCCGGCGAAAATCAAGGTGGCGTCAACATTTTTGGGAATACTGGAGGAAACTCTTGCTTTGCCGTCATTAAAGATGAGTGCTTTCTCGACAGTGTTGGTCTCCGTCCTTACACCGATGGAAAAATTGAGCCACCCGTGGCTACTTTTAAGATATTTCCTCAATGATGGCCTGAGGTTGTAGTTTGCCGCCATCAGTAGAAGTAGAACCCGAGCCAGAAAATCTGTGGACGTTCGCTTAACCATAGAAAGATTTCCTCCCCTCCAATGTTATGCTGAAACTGAAAACCAACATAGTCTTGCAATTAAACTGCTTCTATTGTAGCAGAAAATTTAGCAATTGGTTATGTACCGTTTAGATGTATTGCCATTGACACGCATTCAGGCAGATGCTACTCTTGCTTGCAAAAGGAGTCAGCTTCATGAAACAGCAGACTGTTACTGACAAAGATAAGGCTATGGCACAGCGGTGTGTGGAGTGTCCTATGTGCGCCCAAGCCCGAAAAAAGCAAAAAGGATTTGCCTTCTGGGTAGTCAAAAACATTGAGGGTGGTATATGCCCGTATTGCAAAGCGTATGAGAAGGTGTACGGTCGAAAGGCGCACGAGCCCGTGCCGGCGCACAGTAAGGTAGCGGGCAGATAAAACTTGTTGGTAATGGCCATGGGTTGGCAGTGGATAATACTAATCTTAATAATCCCTATCGTGCTTGTCGTAGTCCTGTTGACTAAGCCAGTCCAGACCGGTCTCAGAACCATCGCTTTGCTAATAGATTTAGGTGTCAGCTATAGATGGAAAACCAACGCTATTCCCAAAAGCATAGTTATCTCTGAGGTAACATATCCCTGTGGCAACCGGGATATTGTTGCCAATTTATATCGTCCCAATGACCGAGGCCGACACTCGGGCATAATCCTGGCTCATGGCGCTGTTAAAGATGGCAAAGATGATCCAGCCCTGCTGCTAGCAGGCCAAAGCTTGGCACGTGCTGGGTATATCGTTCTGGTGCCTCAACTTGATAACCTGGCTAAGTTTCGACTCCACCAGGGTGATATCGAGGCTTTAGTCATCAGTTTTCAATATATCTCGGGACAAGAATTCACTAGCGGGAAAATAGGGATGATAGGCATCTGCCTAAGCGCGCCACTGGTGTTTCTTGCTGCCACCGAGCCGAGTATAAGCCATGATATATCCGTTATCGGCTACTGGGGTGGTTACTACAACATCAATGATTGGTTGGGGGCTGTGATTACAGGACACTACTTTGATGAAGGTGAAACCAAACCGTGGAAACCCCGCATTTTTTTGACGGAAGAACTCCCCAGGTGGCTCATCGAGCTTATGCCTGAATCTTCGGACAAGTCCTATCTTGAGGAGATGCTGAGAGGAGACTCCGTGGATTTTGCCAGGAGTGACCTCTCTCCCACAGGACAAGCTATGCATGAACTGCTTACCAATCGCGATCCCGCTCGAGCAGGAGACCTCTGGGCAGAGCTCGACCCAGAGATCCAGCAGACGCTTGATGGCTTATCGCCACACCTGAGGATTAATCAGCTCCAGACAAAGATAGCTATTATCCACACCTTTACCGACGATGTCATACCCTGGGTAGAGTCTAGCAAGCTGGCCGAAGTCATTGAGGATGAAAAAGAGATTTACTTCAAGGTATTTCGCCAGTTCTACCACGTCAGCATCGAGGACTTGTTAAAGGCACGAATATCCAATCTCCACAATGCCACCTCAGAGGCTTTCCAGTTCTACCTCTACATGTGCCGTATTTTCTATCAGTTGTGAACAATAAGCCCACAAAGGATAACATAAATCTTGAGAAGGGGGTGCGAAAATATGGTCTAGATATTGGGATGGACAACACCAGTTGGCCTAGGCATCTTTTTCGCCGGTCTGGGCATCTTGCTTTGGGGAGCTCAATCTAGCCAACGTGTCAGGCAGCCCAAGCAAAAGGAAGAGTAAAACTCTTTGCTATTTGCCTATCTCGCTAAAGTATGACGGTAGCCGCAATTGCTCGTCTCCTGTGCCAGGCCAAGCACTTGACACGGCTTCTGCAGAAGTATTAATGTAATAGCTCATGAAGGTACGGAAGTTCGACTGGGTTGTATTTTACGCATTGTGGGTTCTCTGGGTTATCCTCTTGCCATTCATGTATCTTTGGGCTGCTGTGAGAGCTCGGAAAAATTGAGAGATAGGAGTTCCAACCTTCAAAATAATGGCGTATTTTGTTAACAGAAGTGGGCAACACTGTGTAGGATTGAGCAACCTAGTCTGTCGGCTTAGCAGATACAGCAATAGTCATCGTGATTCGATAAATTGTGGGAAAAAGGAGGCAGGCAAATGAAACATAAAGAAGGTAAATTCAAAGGATATGAAGGGCTTACCATCTATTACCAGTGCTGGCTGCCAGACAAAAGCCCCAAGGCGGTATTGCTGGTTGCTCACGGCTTGGCTGAGCATAGCGGGCGCTACAAAAACTTGGTCAATTACTTCGTCCCCAAGGGCTATGCTGTCTATGCACTTGACTATCGCGGTCATGGCAAGTCAGAGGGCATACGCTCCTATGTTGACCGATTCTCTGATTACCTCGCTGACCTCAAAACTTTTTTCAACATGGTGCGCAAAGAGTATAAAAATGCCAAGATTTTCCTCGTTGGCCATAGTATGGGTGGAACGATTGCCACCGCCTATGCCATCGAGCACCAGAAGGAGCTAGCAGGTGTGATAACGTCTGCGGCACTTCTTGTGGCAAGTCCCACCGTTTCGCCGGCACTGCTTGCCATAGCCGGAGTAATCGCAGCGCTGGCACCGAAAATGCGTCTCACCGTCATTGATGCCTCTACCCTCAGCCGGGATAAGGCTGTGGTGGACGCCTACGACAGTGACCCGCTGGTATACCGCGGCAAGTTACCTGCTCGAATCGGTGCCGAGCTGGCCAAGATGTGGAAGAAGCTGCCCGAGCAGATGCCAGAGATAAACCTGCCCATGCTGATTATGCATGGAAGCGCCGACCAGTTGGCGGCCCCAGAAGGCAGCCAGCTGTTGTATGAGCGGGCAGGCTCGAAAGATAAGACGCTGAAGCTTTACGACGGCTTCTATCACGAAATCTTCAATGAGCCGGAGCACAAACGTGTCATGGCCGATGTAGATGTCTGGCTAGCTAAACACGTCTGATTGAGCCAGGCTTAGCTTTATATCCCCAATAAGTGTAGGGATAGGCCTTTAGGCCTGTCCAAAGTAATTGTGAATTCTGCAACAAAAGGAGGTAAAAATGGCTGATTGTCACTATCATAAAGAGAGCATTGCTAAATTAGGCAAGTTGTATGAGCTGAAGCCTGAGCTTTTGCAGGCTTTTATGAATTTCGATGGCAAGGTCTTCGCTGACGGCGCCTTGAGCACTCGGATTAAAGAGCTGATTGCTGTGGCCTGCGCTCACATCACTCAGTGCCCTTACTGCATTGCCGCGCACACAAAGAAAGCAAAAACAGCAGGAGCAACGGATGGGGAGCTAGCAGAAGCAATATTTGTCGCTGCATCGCTACGTGCCGGCGGTACTCTAGCACATAGCTGCATAGCCATCGAGGCCTTAGAAGAGAAGTAGACTGTACCGTTAGCTTTGTATCTAGCCCTTAGCGAGTCATATATGTGAAGTAGGGACAGGTTTTTAAAGGTTCCGTTTGCTCTTGATTGATTTCACATTCCAGTCTTTACAGAAATAGCATTTGGTGCCTTTATAAGTACCAAACTTGGTAGTATTTATAGACTTGCAATTACTGGCAGGTTGATTATGAAGGGAAAATATAGTTCTCTCAGTTGGTGGGGATGTAACCGTCTTGTTGTTTGATGTGTCACTAGTGTACTAGACGAGTACAAGGATTTGACTTCTTAGTTGAAAAACACTATTCTTTATCCTTCGGTCTAAGTAGAAATTGCTTGTCACACTGAGCAATAGCTAAGGGTCTCCAGATTCTTCGCTCTGCTCAGAATGACACTGAGGATCTGGACAATCTCGGCAGACCAAAGAGAGGTAACAATATGAAACGACATGAACTCGAAGTTTCCAAAAGAGACATAACCGGCAAGAAAGTAAGATTTCTACGCCGCCAAGGTATCACTCCAGGTAATATCTATGGGCACGGAATTGACTCCACCGCGGTAAAGATGGATGCCAAAAGTTTGAAGCATTTGCTGGCCCATGTAGGCGGAACCGACCTTATCTCCCTAAAAATCGACAATTCAAAGACCCCAGTACTAGTCCTAGTTCGCGATGTGCAAAGAAACCCGCTCACTGATGAGCTTCTCCACGTGGACTTCTATCAGGTCAAGATGACCGAAAAGATAAAGGCAGACGTTGCTCTGGTATTCGTCGGAGAGGCACCGGTGCTTGATAAAATCAAGAAAGCCTCCGTCCTTCCTCTAATTGATTCCCTGCACATTGAAGCTTTGCCCGATGACTTACCTCACAGCCTCGAGGTAGACCTGTCAAGCCTTGAAGAGCTTGACAGTACAATCCACGTCAAAGACATCCATCTCGGCGATGGCATAACCCTCCTCAGCGACCCAGAACAGATGGTGGTCAAAGTAGCCGAGGCACGCAAAGAAGAGGTTGAGGTGGTGCCTGAGGTGGTTGAGGCGGAGCTTAAGGAAGGGGTTGAGGAAGTGGCAGAAGAGGCTGAAGCCGAGGCTGAACCTGGTGCCGAGGAAGAGTAGACCGCGGGCTAGCTATATGCCGAAATGAAGTCCCGCAATGCTTTAATGTATTGTTCCATGCCACCTGAGAAAATGGTGTTGTGGTCGACCCCAGGGATTATGAGCAAGCGTTTGTCTTTGGCAGCAATACTGTCATAAAGCGCCTTGCCTTCCTCAACGGGCACTATCTGGTCATACTCACCATGCATAACTAAGGTGGGAAGAGAAATTTTCCGAATAAGTTTAAGGCTGGAAGGCGTCTTCGGCACATAGATACCAAGAGCTTCGAGCGGAAAGCCTAAATATACAAATAGGTTGAATACATTGGCAAAGCCGCTCTCTATAATCAGACCACTGAGCTGATTCTG
Organism: Chloroflexota bacterium; assembly: GCA_016875875.1. Taxonomy (NCBI): domain Bacteria; kingdom Bacillati; phylum Chloroflexota; species Chloroflexota bacterium. The sequence goes on from VGOP01000003.1 coordinate 143,398, forward strand.
GTAATGCGAGGCCAGCTCAATAGCAGAAGCACTGCCTAGAGAGCGACCCATAAGAAAGAGGTTTCCTGAAAACCCCTTCTCTTTCAATACTCGCTTAAAGCCCTCAAATATAGGATGGGCATCCTTCATCATGCTGGTGAGCGTGGGCTTGCCTCCACTCCTACCATAGCCTCTGTAATCAGCTACAAAAAGATTAAGCCCAATCTGGTTATAAATAGAGCCAATGGGCTCGTAATCGCTGGCTATCTCACCGTTACCATGAAAGAACAGAACATTTGGGTATTTCTTATCACCAAAATAGAAGCAATAGGAAACGGAGGTCGCCTTATCAACCAGAACGGTGTCAGCAATGACATTAGCTGCTGCTGATATCTCAAAGGAGTCTTTTCGAGGGTAAAAAATAAATTGCAAAATTTCCGGTTTATCTAGCGCTTCAAGCTCATGCCAAGGCTCAGCCATGATACCTCCTAATACTGTTGACTTTTGTTGCTCATTACAATTTTGCCATATGTAGCGCGACCCTTTGGGGTCGCTTTTTGAAGCGAGGCTAAAGCCTCGCAACTACACAACCGAAATCCAACAGTGCCTATCGCTAAATCTTTATTATCTCCCCTTTAACATCTTCCCCAATTGTCAGGATACCAAAGGACTGCCATCCTGGCCCGGGATTAAAAAAGAGAACTCCTCCAATGTGTTCAATCTTGGCCCGGTGACTATGTCCGTATATGATGATATCTACATCGTCAAATAGCTCCCTCACCCTGTGCTCTATGCCTTCCGGGCCACCCCACCCGTGGGTAAGCCCGATTTTCCTGCCTCCGACCACCAAAAGCTCCTTATCTGGTAGCAAGCTTCTGAGTTTCATCGAATCCACGTTACCGTGTACCGCCTTCACCCCACCCAGCCGTTGCAGCCCTTCAAGGACCGATGAGCCAACAAAGTCACCAGCGTGGACGATCAAATCAATATTTGAAAACGCCCTGATGATCTCCTGGGGTATCTCTTCTGCCAGATGAATGTGGGTATCAGAAAGCACACCGATTCTCATGGAGAATCTCCGACAAGCTAAAGCAAGATCCTAAAGGTCTTTCAAAAACTCTTTAATATCACGGTTCACTTCGCCGGGCTTCTCCATGAAGACTAAGTGAGAGCCGCCGTCAATGATGAGCAGCTTGGCACCAGCGACTTTGTTGGCCAAATATTGGGAATACTTGACTGGCGTCATATCATCCTCAGTGCCACAAATAACCAATGTGGGAGCTGTAATCTGGTGAACTTTATCCATGATGTCAAACTTGTCACAGCATCTGAAATCGTTGAGCTGCACAGCAATGCCTACCTCGATCACTCTATTTATTACTTTTTCTCCTACTTCAGGAGCTACCCGGCTATAAAGTGGCTCAAGCATATTTCTCACCCAGTCAGCAGGGGCATCGATGCCGGCTCCCAACAAACTTAAAAAATCTGGCCTCACCCTTAATCTGGCTCCTGTGCCGACAAGTACAAGGGCCTTGACATCCGCGGGATAGTTCAGGGCATACATCTGGGCCACAGCGCCGCCCATAGAATGTCCCACTAATACAGGCTGCGAATAACCTTTATCCAGAACATATCGGTGAAGCCATTCGGCATAATCGTCGATGCTGGTGCAGGGCTTGCCTTCTGGATGACCAGGAAGGCTGATAGCATCAGAATCGGCAAAATACTTGGTTTGATAATGCCAGACTAGGCCGGTATTGCCAGCACCATGAATAAAGATGAGCGTCATCCTAACACCTGCAAGACGCCCTGGCGAATCATTTTTATGGCGATAGCTGCTAAAAAGAGGCTCACTATTTTGGATGTGGCTCTGACCCCTCCCTGCCCCAGGAAAGCCACTACCCGGTTAGCTTGCGCAAAAAGCAACCAAGCTATTGCCAGATTTAGGATGAAAGAAACTATTACAATGATAATCGAGTACTGGTCGACCAGTATCAGCAGCGTGGTAAGCACTGCCGGCCCAACTACCAGAGGGGTGCCCAACGGGACAACGCCCAGCATATCAGCACCAACTGAAGCTTGAGCTTCAACCATCTTGCCGGTTATTAAATCCCTGGCAGCCAAGAGGAAAAGGATGAGTCCGCCGGCGACCAGAAAGTCGGACACCTCGATGCCCAAAAAGATGAAAATGCCCTTGCCGATAGCAACAAAGCCTAAGCCTAATCCCAGAGCTGTAACTACCGCCAGGCGCACTGTTCGACTGCGCTCTTTGGCCTTAATATCCTGTGTCAAGGGAACCAATATGGGCAAGACACCAATTGCATCCATAGCCACAAATAGGGGAACAAAGGTCAAGCCGAACTCTTGCACAATTTGCAGCACTTTTTCCATGGCTAGCAGATAGGAAAGGCGCCCCTACTCAGCCTTAGCCTTGTCGCCTCCCTTATCATCCCCCTGATGGACACAGGCAATTGAGACCACACTGTCATCCTGTTCCAGTCTCTTCAAATGTACCCCTTGGGTAGCTCTGCCCTGAAGCGAAACTTCTTCATCAACAGAGATACGGATGACAATGCCCTTGGCTGAAATGATAATAACGTGCTGATTTGGAGGGACAAGGTTAGCTGCAATAACCTTGCCTGTCTTTTCATTGACTCGATGAGCAATTACCCCTTTGCCACCCCGAGAGTAGAGAGGAAAGTTCCGCACGCGGCTACGCTTGCCAAAGCCTTTCTCCGTAACCGTAAGCAGAGCAGCCTCACGAAAGATGGCACCCATCGCCACCAGACGGTCACCAGGGCCGAGCCTGATACCACGCACTCCACCACTAGTCCGAGAGGCCGGTCGCAAGCCCTTTACAGCAAACCTGATACCTTGGCCGTTTTGAGTTACCAAAATGACTTCACCTTTTTGGGTCACTACCTCAGCCGCGACCAACTCTTCATCACCTCGAAGTTTCATGGCAATAAGCCCGCTGCTTCTGACCGAAGCAAATTTGTCAAAGCTTGTCTTCTTCACTACGCCTTTCGAAGTAGCCATAACCATAAACAAGCCGGGGGTAAAATCTTTTACCACCACCAAGGCGGTTATTTGTTCCCTTGGGTCAACAGGCACCAAGTTAGCCAGAGCTGTTCCTTTCGTCGTTCGCGATAAATCCTGGGAGATATCATAACATCTAAGCCGGTAAACCTTACCCCGATTGGTAAACAGCAGTAAATTATCATGAGTATCAGCCACCACAAGATGTTTCACCATATCAGTTTCCCGGGTGACCATTCCCGTAACGCCCACGCCTCCTCTATGCTGTTTATGATAAGTTATAGCCGGTATTCTCTTTATGTACCCCTGTTCGCTCAGCGTAATCGCCACATCCTGATGGGGGATAAGGTCCTCGTCCTGAAATTCCTCAGCCTCTTCCCGCTTAATCGCAGTACGCCGACCATCACCATACCCCTTCTTAAGCTCGGTGACATCCTGCTTAATAAGAAAGAGTATTTTCTTCGGATTCACCAGAAGGTCTTCGAGATAAGCGATGTTCTTTACCACCTCGCTATACTCGTCGACTATTTTCTTCTGCTCCAGCTGTGCCAACCGACGTAGCTGCATATCAAGGATGGCCTGGGCTTGAATCTGTGATAGCCCAAACTTCTCCATTAAATTGGATCGAGCTGAATCGGCGGTCTCCGCCTTTCGGATGGTCTGAATAACCTCATCCAGGCGGTCAAGGGCAATTCTGAAGCCTTCAAGAATATGGGCTCGGTCCTTCGCCTTCTGGAGGTCAAACTGGGAGCGGCGAGCAATAACCACCCGGCGAAAATCTATGTAGCAAGTCAAAGTTTCTTTAAGATTAATGACTCGAGGCTGCCCATCAACCAGAGCCAGCATGTTAATGAAGAAAGACGATTGCATAGATGTATACTTGTAGAGATTGTTGGACACTTTGATAGGTTGAGCATCCTTTCTCAGCCCTATAACTACCCTCATACCATGGCGGTCTGATTCATCGCGAACCTCACTTATCCCCTCGATCCGCCTTTCCCTTGCCAGTTCAGCTATCCTTTCCACCAAAGCGGCTTTATTGGTCTGATAAGGAAGTTCGGTTATGACCAATTGCTGACGTCCGCCTCTCAGGTTTTCATCGGTGACTTTAGCCCGAACCACGACCTTACCTTGTCCACTGACATAAGCGCTCTTAATACCCTGCCGGCCTAAAATAATGCCTCCGGTGGGGAAATCCGGCCCCTTCACAATCTTCATCAAATCATCGACATCAGCCTCAGGGTTATCTATAAGATAATTAATAGCGTCACATACCTCACTGAGGTTATGAGGCGGTATGTTGGTAGCCATACCCACAGCGATACCTGATGAGCCATTCACCAGCAGATTGGGTGATCTGGCTGGTAAAACCGTTGGCTCCTTCAAGCTATCATCAAAATTAGGCATGAAATCAACGGTATCTTTATCAATATCAACCAGCATTTCCTCGGCAATTTTCCCCAGGCGAGCTTCGGTATAACGCATAGCGGCTGGTGGGTCATCGTCCATACTGCCAAAATTGCCCTGTCCGTCAACAAGTCTATACCTCATGGAAAAATCCTGCGCCATTCTCACCATGGCCTCATATACAGGGGCATCTCCGTGAGGATGATACTTACCAAGAACCTCACCGACTATGCGAGCGCTCTTTTTATACGAACTGGTATGCCGGAGACCCAGCCCATCCATAGCATAGAGGATTCGCCGATGTACCGGTTTCAAGCCATCGCGCACATCCGGCAGGGCTCGGGAGACTATGACACTCATGGCATAGTCAAGGTAGGAGCTCTTCATCTCCTCTTCAATGATAACTGGCTTAACTACTCCAACTTCCATTTAGTCATCTCCTGAAAATTCGCTCGCTTCAGGGGGTAATTAACTACTCCTCCATGAATTCTTCTTCTACCGTCGTTTCCTCATCAGGGGCAACCCCCTCAAATATGGAGAAGCCTTCGGGTATGAGTTCGCCCTCCTCTAATTCGATATCCTCTGCCTCCTCCAGGGCTTCCTCCCCCACAGCCTCATGTCTAAGCAAGGTATCTCGAACATGAGGTTGAAAGCCTTCAACTGCTTTAACTGGAAAGGAAAGACGTCCAATTTGGTTCGGGTGCTGAAATACCTCTCTGATGATAACCCTTGCACTGTCATTATCGATGCTGACAATGGCCGCAGTGTACTTATTCCCACCTTCCATCAATCTAGCCAGGCGCAAACCGTGAGGCGGCTCAACTAGTCCCAGATACTCCCCTTGGTCATTCTCAACTACAAGCTGCTTTCCCTTAACTTTCAAGTGAACTTGATTACCAGCAGCCATCCTGGCCAACAACTCACGAGGTGCCAGGCTTTGTAGGTTTACCACCCCAGCCTTTCCCATCTCGCCGATGAAAAGGTCCGGGGAAACCTCGCGGCGTTCCTCCTTTACTTTAACCTGGGAATCCGGCAACAAAGACAGCCGCTGGAGGTTTTTTTGAGCAATAGAGTTATAAGGGTCAAGGCCTAAAGCACGACTATAGGCTTCTTTAGCTTTGGCGAATTCACCAAGCTCCATAAATGCTCTACCCAGCCGGTTGTAGGCATCGATGTCTGTAGGAAAAAGCTCAATTATGCTCTGATTGACAGTTATTGCTTCCTGCCACCTACTCTGCATAGCCAAGGCAATAGCTTCTTGACTCGCTTTTCGTCTCAGTCTAGCCTTATCTTCTTCACGATCTGGCATTGCTTTTCCTCTGTATTACCTCTCCAGTATAACCTTACTATTTTACCGCAGTCACTGTGGCAAAAAAAGTGAACATTGTCAAGTATCTCAAGCTAAGTCGAAAGGTAATTTTGACAAAAAAAGCTGATTATGTTAGCTTACTACCACAGTAAATTCAAGTGAAAGCAAGAGGGAGAATCTGTGAAAGAGAAGGTACAAGAAGTCCTGAACAATATTAGACCGAGCCTACAAGCCGACGGGGGAGATGTAGAATTAGTTGACGTTAAAGAAGGCATAGTCAGCCTGAGACTTAAGGGGGCCTGCGCTGGTTGCCCTATGTCAACCATGACCCTCAAGAACGGCATCGAGCGAGTCCTGAAACAAGAGATATCGGGTATAAAAGAAGTTGTCGCTGTATAGCGTTAAATTGCATCTTGCTCCAAGTCAAAAGCCTTATGTAATGCCTTAACAGCGTCCTTCACCTTATCCTCAGCAATAATACAGGTTATCCTTATTTCAGAAGTAGTAATCAACTGGATATTGATGCCCTGTTCAGAAAGAGCCCGAAACATATTAGACGCATAGCCCGGCGTATTCACCATGCCGGTGCCAACAACGCTCACTTTGGCTAATGTCGAATCGCTGACACACTTCTTAGCCCCGATAGACTTGGCTATCGGTTGCACCAGAGCCATTGCCTTATCTAAATCACCTTTAGCTACGGTAAAGGTTAAGTCAGTAATATTGTCGATACTGGCATTCTGAACGATAGTGTCCACGCTTATATTTGCTTTAGCTAACGATTCAAAGATTGCTGAAGCTATACCCGGTCGGTCAGGCACACCGACCACAGTAACCTTAGCCACATTAAGGTCATGAGCGATACCCCGCGCTTTGTTTCTTACTTCCATCGGAATCCCTCCATGAATAATAGTACCAGGTTTATCACTAAAGCTGGAAGCCACCATTATCGGCATGTTGTAAACCTGGCCCAACTCCACCGCCCGAGAGTGCATCACTTTGGCACCTAATGTCGCCAGCTCCAGCATTTCCTCATAGCCGATTTCCTCAAGCTTACGGGCCTCAGGCACAAGTCGAGGGTCAGCAGTAAACACACCCTCAACATCTGTATATATCTGGCATATCTGAGCCCTAAGAGCAGCAGCCAAAGCTACAGCCGTGGTATCCGAGCCACCTCGACCCAGGGTAGTGATGTCCATATCCTTAGTTATTCCCTGGAATCCAGCTACAATTACAATATTGCCCTTTTCCAACTCTTCAACAACTCGTTTGGGTTCAATACGCAGTATGCGAGCTTTGCTGTAGATAGCATCAGTCTCGATGCCCGCCTGGGCACCTGTCAAGCTCACCGCCTTATGGCCCATTTCATGCAAAGCCATAGCCAGGAGGGTGCTGGAAACTATCTCGCCAGTGGACAATAAGACATCAAGCTCCCGTTCATGAGGCTTAGGATTAATCTTCCTGGCCAGTTCTATCAGTTCATCGGTAGTTTTGCCCATGGCAGACACAATTACAACCACCTCATTACCTTTTTCTTTGGTGGCAACTATGCGCCGAGCCACATTCTTTATTTTCTCGGCATCAGCCACCGAGCTGCCGCCATATTTCTGGACTATCAGTGCCATCTCTCTTTCCTGCCTATTCTAAACTATCTGGAAAGCGGTTTCCACTTGCCTATACACGTGTCAGCTTGCTCATAATATTATACCCGTCTTCAATAAAAATGCCAGTGCTTTTAGCCTCGGCCTCGGTGAACTTTTTCGCCCCGCTGGAGGCGACCCCAGAACCCCAGAGCACAAATGGAACCGGCTCATCAGTATGGGTCTGAATCTTTATCGGCGTTGGATGGTCGGGCAACACCAGAACTCTAAGTACATCGAGATTCCAGGAGCGTATCCGGCCGACAACTTCTTTATCCACCATCTGGATGGCCTCTACCTTATCATCAATCGAGCCGGCATGAGCCGCCTCATCCGGCGCTTCAACGTGGATGGCAACCAAGTCGTACTTCTCCAGCGCCTTCAAAGTTCCAGCTGCCTGAGCAGCATAATCATTATCCAGGCCATCGGTCACACCCGGTATATCCAGCACTGTCATATCCGCCATCTGGGCTAAGCCGCGGAGAAGGTCAACGCCGGATGTCATAGCCGCCCCGAGGCCATAAACTCGCTTAAAAGACGGCATCTCAGGTATTTTGCCACTGCCCCAGAATAGCCAAATCATAGTCGCCGGGATATCGCCGCGAGCTTTCCGCTCCACATTCACCGGATGCTCCTTAAGCACAGCTTTCGACCTTTCCATAAGGTCCCGTAACAGGTCACTGCCCGGTCCCTGGGGCAGAAAATCAGCAATAGGCTTATCCGGTATATCGTGTGGCGGTGTGCAGTTAGCCAAAAGTGCATCATCATGCCCTTTTATCTTGCATATGTGCCGATAGCGAACACCGGGATAAAAATGTATTTTATCACTGCCAAACTTTTCATTCAGAGCAGCGATAAGTGCATGGGCTTCGTCGGTGTCGATATGTCCTGAGCTATAGCTCCACATCTTTCCGTCACGAACGGCGACCAAATTGCAGCGAAAAACGACCTCGTTATCGGCAACAGGAATGCCCATACTCTTAGCCTCGATACCGCTCCTCCCCCGGTAATAGACCTTTGGGTCATAGCCGAGAACCGACATGCAGGCACAGGCGCTGCTGGGCTCCATTCCCTGCGGCACAGTTCGAACCAGCCCGACAACACCTTCCTGCGCCATTGCCTCCAGATTCGGGACGCGGGCAAGCTCCAGGCAAGTCTTACCATCACGCTCCGGCAGTGCCCAGCCGGCAGCACCGTCAATTATAAGAACACAGTATTTCATTATGTTCTACCTACAGTAACTTTCACTGTCATCGCGAGGGGCATCAACCCCGTGGCGATCTCGGGGTGGCTGGGAAAGGCAATCAGACTGCTTCGCTTCGCTCGCAATGACACATAAAACGTGCCAACGTCTCCATAGTTTACAATGCTTGCCCCAAAAGTTAAAGCCGCTTATAATAGGCGGTGGCGGGGCGTAGCGCAGTCTGGTAGCGCGCAGCGTTCGGGACGCTGAGGTCGGAGGTTCGAACCCTCTCGCCCCGACCAGATTATTTTACCCTACGCTTGGCCTCTTCCCACAAGGCGTTTTGCTCATCCAAAGACAGGCTGCCGAGGTTGATACCACGCTCACGGCAGACTTTTTCCATATAGGCAAAGCGACAGGAGAAGTGCTGATTCGCCGAGCGGAGCGCCATCTCCAGGTCTATATCCAACCGGCGAGCCACGTTGACCAGCGTAAAAAGCAAATCGCCGAACTCTTTAACTTTTTCCTGCTGGTCGGGTGCCTGTTTAATCTCAGCCACCTCTTCAGCCAGCTTATCTATGATTTCCTCCACTTTCTCCCAGTCAAAACCGACTCTGGCTACTCGTCGCTGAATAGATTGGCTGTAGGCCAGGGCTGGCATTTGTTCAGGTACGCCGGCTAAAAGCGATTCTCCCTCCTCCCGCTCTTCCTGCTTTAAAGCCTCCCAGTTTACCTCCACCTCCCCGGCATCACGTACTTTCTGCCCACCGAAGACATGGGGATGGCGATGGATCAGCTTGTTGCTTATGCCCTGGACAACATCATCGATACTGAATTGCCCCGCTTCAGCAGCAATTTGGGCATGAAGCATAATCTGAAGCAGGAGGTCTCCTAACTCGTCACGGAGCTTTTGCGGAGTCTCTTCCTCCAGAGCCTGTAAGACCTCGTAGCACTCCTCAATTAAGTACGGTTTCAACGAGGCGTGAGTTTGCTTTTTATCCCAAGGGCAGCCATCTGGACCACGCAGCCTGGTAATAATCTCCTTAAGTGCAGCGAAGCTGTCCAGTCTCTCCTTCTTAGGCAAAATATAACCCCAGTGAGAATTTGCTTGTTCCGGCGCAATTATAATAGGGGCGGATATAAATTAGCAATCCCAGAGATTCTTCGCTCAGAATGACAGTGGGCGGGTTCTAAATAATAAACCCCCTGAAAAAAGGTTTTTCAGGGGGGCTGAGAAAAGCAGAATCCAGAGTTTACCTTCGACCCATGCCCAAGGCAATCAAAACAAAATAGAAAAGCTGAGCCACCGCCTGGAGTGTAGCAGCGACATACGTCAAAGCCGCAGCCGATAGAACAGCACTGGCTCCGTCATACTCCTGAGTAGAAACCATGCCGGTGCTGCGTAACATTTGCCTCGCCCGATTGCTGGCATTATATTCCACAGGCAAGGTAATCAGGCTGAAAATCACCGCTAATGAAAAGAGAAAAACGCCGGCCCAGACTACAGTCATACCGAACTTGGCACTAAACATAACCAATAATAAACCCAGGATGACAAAGATATAACCGAGAGTACTACCCACATTAGCCGCCGGCACTAAAGACGTTCGAAATTTCAGAAAGGCATAGCCAGTCTTATCTTGAACGGCATGCCCTACTTCGTGAGCCACTATCCCTAATGCAGCCACAGATGGAGTATTAGCTACTGCCGGGGAAAGGCGCAACACCTTTTTGCTCGGGTCATAGTGGTCACCCAGCCGGCTTTTCACCCCTTCAACTCTAACATCATTCAAGCCGTTGGCACGAAGCAACCTTTCGGCTGCTTCAGCCCCGGTGACACGCTGTGAATTAGCCATCTTGGAATACTTTTTAAATGCTGAATTCACCTTTGCCTGAGCGTAAATCATAAAAATAAAAGGTGGCAGCATAATGAGAAACCACATTGGGTCAAAGAAAAACATCTTCTACATCCCTCCTGAATAACACTCTATTCTAGTCAAAATATAAAGTCATGTCAAAGTAAGCGGCTGCCGATAAAATCACGCTGCCCGCGCACAAACTCCTCTGCTGACACCTCACGCTTCCCCTCCAATTGGACTCTCAGCAGCCCTAGAGCTCCATCTCCAGTTTCAACTCCAACTATCGCCGGCGCTGATGGAGACAAGGCTATCACCTTGCCAGGTTCGCCAGACTTCTCGCCATACAGCGGCACGGCCTTACAAATTTTCAATCGCTTACCGTGCCACCAGGCATAGCACCCCGGCCAGGGGTCAAAGGCGCGGATTCGTCGCCATAATTCCAAAGTTGAAAGCCGCCAGCCTATCTCTCCATCGCCTTTAGAGATGACTTTACTATAACTAGCCCGGCTTTCGTCTTGAGGTTGCGGCTTAATTCGCCCATCAATCCACAAAGGCAACGTCTCCATGAGCAATTGTGCCCCAACTTGAGCTAACTTAACGGCGAGTAAACGAGTAGTATCATCAGCCGATATAGAGACTTCCCTCTGGCTCAAAATGGGGCCGCTATCCAAACCAACGTCCAGCAACATAATTGTGACACCCGTAATTTCATCACCTTGTAAAATGGCCGTGGCTATTGGGGAAGCACCCCGATGCCTAGGTAGAAGGGAAGGGTGGACATTAAGGCAGCCGAATTTGGGTAAAGCCAATACTTCTGGCGGTAGAATATGCCCAAAAGCTGCCACCACAATCAAGTCAGGAGCAAAACTATTTAACTGGTCAATGGCGCTACTGGTCTTCAAGTTGTCCGGCTGAATCACCTGCAGCCCATTAGATAGAGCCAGCTGTTTTACCGGAGAGGACATAACCGCCTGTCCTCTTCCAGCCTTACTATCTGGCCGCGTATATACGGCAACCACCTGGTAAGTGCTGCGAATCAAAGCCTCCAAACTGGGAACAGCGAACTCCGGAGTGCCCATAAAAATGATGTTTTTTGCCATGACAAATAAATTTTACCAACTTTCTCCATTATGTCAAAAAACCCCTTGACACCCAAACAGACCGCTGTGTTACTCTTAAGGAGTTGTGGTGCGGGTCCTCGGTCTATTTTTTTACTAATCTTTTTTTAATAATCCGCTAAATATCGCTTGCGGTCCAGCATATAGACTCTGGGACTCAAAAGCTCGAAAATACCTCTGGGTGGGGGGTTGTTTCATTTGCGGGGATTTTCAAACTAAATTTGGCAGGAATGAGTTGAAGTCAGCACAAGAAATCTGGGAAGCCGCTCTAGGAGAACTTCAACTCCAAGTCAGTAAGCCGAATTATGATACTTGGCTTAAGGACACCACCGGTATAAGCTATAAAGAAGACGTCTTTGTTATCGGTGTCCCTAATATCTTCATCGCCGAATGGCTAAGAAGTCGCCTACATTCTCTGATTAAAAGGACTTTAACCGGCGTTACTGGCAAGACCATTGACGTCCAATTTGCAATTCGGCCTCTCAACCAGGCTATCTGCTCAACAGCCGCTTACCAGGCTGACGGCGGGATAAGCGCCAGGCTTAAGGAACCAGTAACAGCAGCATTCAGGCTCAATCCAAAGTACACCTTTGACAGCTTTGTAGTCGGGGAATGCAACCGCCTGGCTTACTCAGCAGCTTTAGAGATTTCCGAAGATCCCGGGAATAGATACAATCCCCTCTTTATCTACGGTGACACCGGCACAGGCAAGACTCATCTGCTGCATGCCATTGGACACACAGTTAAAGCTAAGGGCTTGCGCATGCTTCTGGCTAGCGCCGAGCAGTTTACTAACCAATTTGTAATCGCCCTCAAGAACAACAGGATCGATGACTTCCACCGTAAGTTCAGGAGTGCCGACTGCTTGCTGGTCGATGATATTCAATTCCTGAGTGGCAAAGCGCAAACCCAGGAATGCTTGTTATACATTTTCAACGACCTATATGAAAATAACTGCCAAATTGTAGTTACCAGCGACCGACCACCAAGAGCCATATCCTCGGTCACCAAGAAATTAAGGTCCCGGCTTGAGTGGGGGCTAATCGCTGATTTTGGACCACCAGATTTGGAAACGCGCTTGGCCATCCTGAGAGTTAAAGCGAAGCAATTTAACATGTCCCTTCCACCGGAAGTTCTACGGTTTCTAGCAACAGAGTTCCAGCACAATATCCGGGAATTAGAAGGTGCTCTTAATAGAGTAGTCACTTACTCAAGGCTGAGCGGCACAAAATTAGATATGCACTTAACCACACAGTCACTGGCAGACATAATACCGAAAGACGGTAGGCAAGAAGCCACGCTTACACCAAAGCGCATAATGACCGCTGTGGCTAACTACTACGGCATTGACCTTGAAGGACTAACAGGCAAACGGAGAGATAAGAAAACCGCATTAGCCCGTCAGGTCACCATGTACCTATTACGCGAGCAAAACCACTGCGGCCTGGCTGAAATCGGCAAAATATTAGGAGGCCGAGACCACACAACAATAATGCACGGCTGCGAAAAAATCGCTGCGGAAATAGACGTTAATCCCCAGCTCCACAATTCAATCAAAGAGATCCGCCAAAAATTAACCCCCAAAAGAACCTCATCCGCATTTTGATTTAGGCGCTTGTGGAAAAACAGCACTGGATAGTGGATAATTCTGCCAACTCTGTTGATAAACATCGCAGATTGCAATACCAATTTTTTCCATTCATAATATATTTCCATCCACATAATAGTGTAACTTACATATTATTATTAGCTTACCTATATAATAGAAGATAAAAGATTTATAAGGACATTACTTTAGTGGATAGAGTAGACATTTTAGTATGTGGAGGAGATGGTGGAGATGGAATAGTCAGCTTTCGGCATGAGAAGTTTGTACCGCTTGGTGGTCCTGATGGTGGGGATGGTGGGAAGGGTGGAAGCATCTACATTATTGCTGATAGGAGCGCTAACACTTTGGATTACTTTAAACGTAAGAAGCGTTTTAAGGCGGCATCCGGCAAGAGCGGAGGGAAGCAGAAAAAACATGGTGCCAAGGGTGATGACCTTATAATTAAAGTGCCTTTAGGGACAATGGTATTTCTTAAAGAAGAGGAACAGGAAGGGCTGCTGGCTGATTTGAGCCAACAAGGACAAAAAGTTCTGGTGGCTAAAGGTGGTCGTGGTGGGTTGGGTAATGTCCATTTTGCTACATCTAGGAATCAGGCTCCTAAAACGTCTACTAAGGGTGAGCCTGGCGAAGAACGCCGTCTTACCCTTGACCTCAAACTTATTGCCGATGTTGGCATTATTGGCTATCCCAGCGTAGGTAAATCCACCCTTTTGGCTGCCGTATCTGAAGCCAAGCCGAAAATAGCTAATTATCCTTTCACCACTCTTGAGCCAGCTCTTGGCGTGGTTGAAGTGGATATGAAGACATTCGTTTTGGCGGAGATCCCCGGGCTTGTGGATGGCGCTCATCTAGGTAGAGGGCTGGGGCACGAGTTTCTGCGCCATGCTGAGAGGACTAAGGTTTTGCTTCACCTGATTGATGGTAGCTCGCCGAATATAGCTGATAACATAAATAATCTGAACACGGAGCTGGCTTTATATAAGCCAGGGATGGCTCAAAAGCCTCAGCTTGTGGTGGTAAACAAAGTGGATTTACCGGAGGTTCAAGCTCAGTTGCCAGAGATTAGACAGCTTTTCAGCTCTCTGGGGATAAAGGCCTTCTTTATATCAGCGATTACTAAGCAGGGTTTGTCTGAGCTTATATCAGAAATAATCAGGATGTTGGATATGGTTCAAGAAGAGGTGGCTGCTCTAGAGGCGCCAATAGCTGTTTTTCGACCTGAGCCCAAGGTTAGGCGGGACAAATGAACATAGGTGTATTAGGCGGCACTTTTGACCCTATTCATTTGGGACATCTTGTCATAGCTGAAGAAGCCAGATTGAGGCTCAGCCTGGCCAAGATTTTCTTTGTTCCCGCAGGGCAACCGTGGCTTAAAACAGGTAGGACCATTACCCCAGCAGTGCACCGTGTAGAGATGGTGAAGCGGGCTATTACTACCAACCCTTATTTTGAGCTTTCGGCTATCGAGGTAGACCGCCCCGGGCCTTCTTATAGTGTGGAGACCATAAATATTTTGCGGCAGCAATTAGGTGCCGAGGCAAGGATTTTCTTCTTAGTAGGCTGGGATAGCTTGCCTGAGCTCCCGGAGTGGAAGGAGCCGACCAAATTGATTCAGCTCTGTAAGTTGGTGGTTGTTACCAGACCGGGTTTTAGCCGCCCGGATTTAAAGACTTTGGAATCAGCTGTTCCTGGAATAACTCAGAGTGTGATCTGGCTGGATATATCGCCAGTTGACATCAGTTCCTCGGACATACGGAGGAGATTAGCTCAGGGGCTATCTATTCACGGCTTTGTGCCTGATGAGGTGGAGAGTTATATAGAAGAGCAGAAGCTATACCTGAAATGGAGATAAAGCCTGATGAGCTAGATATCCAGGTTTCTTACATTTCTGGCGTGGGCTTGGATGAACGATTTTCGTGGTGGGACTTCACTGCCCATCAACATATGGAATATCCTGTCAGCGGATATGGCATCCTCGATTTCCACCTTGAGCAGAGTTCGTGATACCGGGTTCATGGTAGTCTCCCATAGCTGCTCAGCGCTCATTTCTCCCAATCCTTTATAGCGCTGTATCTCCACTTTGTTACTTTTGAGCTCCTTAAGTTTGGCTTCCTTTTCCTTCTCCGAGTAAATCCAGCATAGTTCCTTTCCTGCTTGAATGCGATAGAGAGGCGGCTGGGCAATGAACAGGTGACCTTGACTTATTAGCTCTGTCATGTTGCGGTAGAAAAAGGTAAGAAGAAGCGTTCGGATGTGGGAGCCGTCGACATCAGCATCAGTCATAATGATTATGCGGTGGTAGCGCAGTCGGGAAAAGTCGAGCTGGTCACCGATGCCGGCTCCTACCGCGGTGATAATGGCCCGGATTTCTTCATGGTCCAGAATCTTATCTTTAGGGGCCTTTTCTACATTAAGTATTTTACCTCGTAGTGGTAAGATGGCTTGGAAACGGCGGTCTCGACCCTGCTTGGCTGAACCTCCGGCTGAGTCACCCTCAACCAGGTAAAGCTCACACTCGCGAGGGTCAGTCTCTGAACAGCTAGCTAGCTTTCCGGGCAGAGTGCCGGCTTCTAATCCGCTTCTCTTGAAGATAAGGTCGCGAGCCTTTCGGGCTGCCTCTCTAGCTTTGGCCGAAATTAGGCACTTATCTATGATTGATTTGGCATCATCGGGGTGCTGCTCCAAATACAGGGAAAGTCCATCAGCTACTATGGCTTCGACCTGGGTTTTTATTTCGGGATTGCCTAGTTTGGCTTTGGTTTGCCCCTCAAACTGGGGTTCAACGAGCTTGACACTGATGACTGATGTCAGCCCATCACGAACGTCATCACCTATCAGATTGGGATCGGAGTCCTTTAACAGCTTGTTTTTCCGTGCATAGTCATTGAGGACACGGGTTAGTGCTGAGCGGAACCCGGTAAGATGGCTGCCGCCGTCTATGGTATTGACGCAGTTGGCAAAGCTAAGTGTAGACTCGGAAAAGCCATCGTTGTATTGAAGAGCTACTTCTACAACGGTGCTGTTCGTTATGCCGGATATGTAGACGGGCTGGCGATGGAGGACTTGCCGGTCTTTATTGAACCGACTGACAAGGCTAGCTATGCCACCTTCAAATAGGAATGTTGCCTCTTGGTCAGTTCTCTCATCTTTGAGACTTATTTCCAGGTTCTTGTTCAAAAAGGCTAGCTCTTTTAGGCGCTGGCGGATTGTATCGAATTCATAATTAATCTCACTGAAGATTTCAGTGTCAGCCAGGAAAGTGATGGTAGTCCCCGTTTCATCGGTATCGCCGATAGTTTCTAAATCGCAGGTAGGATCACCCCGTTGATATTTTTGGCGATAGATTTTACCCTGGCGTTTGACTTCGGCATTGAGCCAGGAAGATAGGGCATTTACTACTGAAGCGCCAACACCATGCAATCCGCTGGATACTGTATAGGTGCGACCGCCGAATTTAGCTCCGGCGTGGAGTCTGGTCATGACTGCTTCCAATGCTGAGGTGTTGGTTGCCGGGTGGACGTCCACCGGTATGCCCCGGCCATTGTCGATAACTGTTACCGAGTTGTCTTCATGAATTATTACCTCGGTTTTGTCACAGTAGCCGGCCATTGCCTCGTCTATGCTGTTGTAGACAATCTCATAGATCAGATGGTGCAGCCCATGTTCGTCAGTGCTGCCAATATACATGCCCGGGCGACGTCGCACCGCCTCCAGGCCATCGAGAATACGGATATCCTCGGCAGTATAGTCTTCGAATGTATTGTTGGTTGTATTATTATTGTTAGCTTGTTGTGGCATGGCTACAGAAAATCCTTCAATAAACTTTGTGATTCATCGGTAATTCTAGATTGGACATAATGGGAAAGCAGACAACCTGTCAATCCCACATTTAGTGCCTGCCAACCCCAACTGTACAAGGGATTGCATTGCCTTAATTTTACCACATCTTCCCGGAAACTGAAAGGCCAAGATGGTTGTCTTGCTGGCCTAGCTGGCGAATAAGTGATTTTGATTCGGACTAATGCAAACTGTCGTGCTTGCAGGCGTTCTGGAGAAGCTTGATTATGCTTGGGCCCTTAAGGTCTGTGGAGCCGCAACTCTCGCTGTCGAAATAGCGGCACACGGTGCAGGTCACGCTGTATTTGTTTACCTCGCTTATGTTTACGAAGAGGTCACAGTTCTCAGCGCTGCGGTCATACCACTCCTCAAGGACTTCGGCGGTCTGTGGGAAGTGAGACCTGAAGCTTTTGGAGATGAAGAAGCCGTAGCCAGCGGAGTCGCTTAAGGAGAGATAAATGCGCATTTGCAGCCTCTTGGCTATATTGAGATGTGGAACTCACACATACCGTTCTGTGGCAGTGTCTTCGGCATCTCGATATTTATGTGGTCGCCAGTCTTCTCTGCGGCAGCCTCAAAGCAGGCGAAGCAGAATCCTTTGCAAGGAAGGCCCTTTATGCCGACCTCCTCAAGCACCTTGTGTACCGCACAGGCAGAGACCTGAAGCACCAGTTCCTTGGTAGTTGCCCTGGATATATTCCAGCGGTCGGTAGGCCTCAGGCCAAAGATGGATAGCTCTACATATCTACTCAGGCGATGGGGGAAAGAGATACCTGTCTGCTTATACACCTTCTCCACCATCTCCCCGGTGCGGTCCTGGTATTTGGTGTCAGCTAGCTCGATGGTGAGCTTCATCAACTTCTTGCCCAAATCTTCGAGGGCCTTGTATGCCTCCTTCTCGTCCTTGCCTTGCAGGCTACTGACTACAGCTCCTATATCGAACTTTTGAGTAATTTCCTCTACCAGACCTTTATCTGCATCGAAGGGAAGGACTTTCCCTGGCTCTTCCAGGGTCAGCAATCTTTCCTTTAGTATCTTGCCATATTTCCAACCAGTGGTCATTTCTTTCATACCTCCGTTCAGAAGCTCACCTGAATGGCGCTCTTGGGACAGACACTAACGCAGTCCATGCAGCCGGTGCATTTTTCGAAGCGGACCCCGGCCACGATGAACTGACTCGGGTCCATTTCTCTAAACTTTTGGGGACCCACCTTGGTGGCAAGGCCCAAGACATGGGTTGGGCAAATGCGGAGGCACTTATGGCAGGAAAGTGGGTCAGTGCATTTCTTGTCATCTACGGTGATTGTTGGCAGCATGTTTAATCCCTCTCTGTAAGGTTTTACCAAGCATCGGCTAGGGCGGGTAGGCTGGCCCGTTCCACCAAGGTGATGGCATCCTGGGGGCATTCAGAGACACAAAGCCCACAACCAAAGCACTGGAACGAGTCAATATAAGCTTTATTCTGGCTGGGGGAGAAGCTGAGTGCTTTGAACTGGCAGCGGTGGATGCATGAAGCGCAGCCACTACAAAGTTCAGTATCAACACGGGCCACATGGTGCCCTTTCCATAGGACACGTACATTGTAGTCCAGTGTGGTTCTTATGAAACTACAATCGGGATAATCGCAGTTGCAAATTCCGCCTAGGTATGGGGTACCGAAGGTAGCCAGAGTCTGCACTAAGCCCCTCTTGTTCAGCTTGGTGACGATATCTTTGGCTTCATCAGGGGTGAGGAACTGGATTCCACCTCGGTAGGTCTCAGGCCATCGCTCCCACTTATACATCCCTGACCCCATACCTATACAGGTGAAGTTCTCCTCGTCCGCCAGACCCAGCATGGAGCGGCGGCAGGCGCAGGTCATAATGGCGATGGGATAGATGGTATCAATGACCTTAAGGACATCCTCTAGGGTCACAACCTGCCCGAAGTGTGCAGTCCAGGAAAGCTGTTCCACATCGTGCTTGACCTTGGCAATGGCCTCATGGTCATTTCTGTCTAAAGCTTCCAGGAAGTCTCGGGTCAATAAAGACATTCCTCCAGCAGCTTGTGGGCCGGGCTCGAGACCTGCGGCCTCCTCTTTTCTGATTCTATATAGCTTTCTGGCGTAATTTGCCGGGTTGAAATACCATCTCTCATAGCCTTCGGCGTAGCGCTCACACCATACACACATATTTATTGGCCTCCTTGTTTCAAACTTCGTAGCAGATAGAGGATTGTTTTTAATGGCATCACTGTAACAGTGGGGGTCGTCTACTATGTAGATAGTCTAGATTAGGCTAGGCGAAATTGTCAACTTTGACGGTGTTTCTTATGTTAGTTTGGAGGAGTCTTCTATTTAGCAGTGTTGCCCGGGCACGAAAGCCGCCCGAAACTTGAAATAAACGCAGGTGTAAGGTATGCTTTTGCCAATTGGCAATCTTTATCACCTAAAATAGAGCGACCATTGTATTCGAGAAGAAGGGAGCAGCAGAACCGTGAGTAAAAAGACTGATGCAGAGCAGATTTATAAGGAGTTGGTGGCAAGGGTTGATGCAGAGAAGAGCGAGGTCGCCCCTATTTACAAGGAGTTAGCAGCCAAAGTCGGGGCTGGCGAATCGGAGCACATACAGAGGATAATTGCCAAGCTAGCCGATCTGGAGCAGGCGAAGATAGTGGCTGCGCTGCCGGACCCATACCGTGCGGAATCATCTGGCAGGTCACTGGAGATATCTGAAGAATTCGCTAAGAAACTGAACATAGATAAGAAAGTAGTAGACAAGCATATCAGGGAGCTTTATGAGAAAGGGCTCCTTTTCCCTACAAAGAAAGGGCCTTCAATGGCTCGCACTTTCATACAACTTCATGATGCAGCGCTGGGTAACCCCAAGTTCGATAAACAGCTTGGCAGGGGCTACTTTGACCTCTGGGGTGTCATGGAGGGACCAATGAACCAGCCCAAGCCCGAAAACCTGGGTCAACATAGCGAGTTCCGAGTCTTACCAAGGTGGAAATCGATAGAGAATGTTCCCGGCGTCCAGCCTTTTGAAGACATAAGGGCTAT
Source organism: Chloroflexota bacterium (assembly GCA_016875875.1). Taxonomy (NCBI): domain Bacteria; kingdom Bacillati; phylum Chloroflexota; species Chloroflexota bacterium. Next base: position 163,418 of record VGOP01000003.1, read on the forward strand.
CTTGAAATCGCAAGACCCCATTGTTTTGCTTCACTGCGGCTGCAAGAGATCCCACACGGACAGATGGTGTGGTGTCCCTGTAGAGTCGTGCATAACGCTTGGCCGCACTGCCCAGTATAACCTCGACCGTGGAGCTGGCAGGAAAATCACGTATGAACAGGCACTCGAAATTCTGGATAGACTAGACCAGCATCCCACAGTCAATGCTACGGTAAACCAGAGAGAAGTCAACCAGTTGGTCTGCAACTGCCACTACTGCTGCTGCATGGCAATTAAGATCGCAGCCAAGAGCCGCTTTGTCGCTGAAGCCCATCCGGAGCAGTGCCAAGCCTGCGGCACCTGTGTGGAAAGGTGCCAGTTCGGAGCTATCTCCATGAAGCACTATCCCGAATTCGGAGGTGAGCGGGCATATGTTGACCCAGAGCTCTGCCGGGGCTGTGGCTGCTGTGTGATCTCCTGCCCATCTGAAGCTAGGACAATGAAGCTGGTACGGCCGCCTGAGCACGTCGCTGAGAGCATAACCATATATTAGCTTGGAGAATCTTAAATGGGCCTGTTCCACTGCCCCATGGGGGCGGCTTTCTATGAAGATGACGACTGCATCGACTGCGGCATGTGCTATGCCAAGACCAAGGACGAGATGATTGAAGCTTCAAAGAGAATAAGAACCTATTTGAAAGCTCACGCTTTGAAGAACAGCACCGTCAAAAAAATAGCCGTCTGTGGCAAAGGGGGTGTGGGGAAGAGCACAATCGTCACACTGCTGGCAAATGCCTTGAGAGAAGCGGGCTACAGCGTGCTTGTTTTTGACACCGATGAGTCGAACCCTGGGCTCTACCGGATGTTCGGCTTTGATAAACAACCCAGGGCACTGATGACTGTGCTGAGCAGGCTCCCTTCTGGCAAGAGAGAGGTAAGTGCCAAATGGCTCACGCCAGACCAAATAACGGTTGCAGATATCCCTTCTGAGTACATTCTCGGTGGTGATGGCTTCAAGTTCCTCATGGTGGGCAAGATCGAAGACCCCTTTCAGGGCTGTGCCTGTTCCATGGCAAATATAGCTGGTGACTTTGTGGGGAAGCTTGTAGTGCAGGACAAGGAGCTCGTGCTTATAGATATTGAGGCAGGCATTGAGAGCTTCGGCCGGGGTGTGGAGCGGAACGTTGATATGGTGCTGATAGTAGTCGAGCCCTCCTTCGAGTCCATGGCGCTTGCAGAGAAAATAACGTACATGGCTGAGGGCATGGGCATAAGCAGAGTAAGGGCAATCCTCAACAAAGTCCCCTCTGATAAAGTGAGACAGCGGATGGCCGAGGAGCTTGATAGAAAGGGCGTCAAAACCCTCGGCGCGATTTACTTCGACCCTGAACTCAGCGAAGCTGGCTTCGAAGGCGCAATTCCTGCTAACTCAAAAGCCACCGAGGAAATGAAAGCAATCGCCGAACTCCTGCTTGGCGAATCAAAGTAATTTCCCTTTGAACCCGCAAAGTTGGTCAAACTTGAAGGCGTGTTTGCCTATGGGCAGTGCTAAGATTTTTCCTCACATGTTTGTAATTGGTGACCGTAAAGAAGACAAACAATCTTGGTAACTGGATTCAGGCCAACAAGTAGTAATATTGGGCAGAGCTATTCTATTGTTGACATTTATTATACACTTATGCTATAGTGAGTCTTTGTGTCTACTAGCCACTAGTCTGGGTTTGGAAGACCTGAGTAAGCCGGCTGGTTGAACCGGGACGCAGACCTGATTGGGAATTACACCGGTAGACAACTAGGTGGCTTTTTAATTGCTGTAAATAGAAGGAATGGTGAAATGCCAACGGTCAATCAATTAGTTAGAAAGGGGCGGCAGAAGCTTGGCAAGCGGACCAAAGCTCCAGCGCTGGGTGTTACTCATAATACCCTGAAAAATATAACTCGGCGGGATACACGCTCGCCGCAGAAGCGCGGGGTTTGTGTACTGGTCAAGACAATGACTCCTAAGAAACCAAATTCTGCCTTGCGCAAAATCGCCCGCGTTAGGCTTACCAACGGCATTGAAGTCACTGCTTATATACCTGGCGAGGGTCATAATTTACAAGAGCACTCTGTGGTGCTTATCCGTGGTGGTAGGGTGAAGGATTTGCCTGGGGTCCGGTACCACATTGTTCGGGGTGCCCTGGATACAGGTGGGGTGGAAAATAGACAGCAGGGGCGGAGCAAGTATGGAGCTAAGCGAGGCAAAGCAGTGAGGATTGCGGGGGGAGAGGAGAAGATTGCGGGAGGAGAGGAATAAATGCCAAGGCGGGCTAGAGTAATAAAAAGACAAACACCTCCTGACCCTAAATACGGAAACGTTACGGTGGCTATACTCATCAAAAAAATAATGTTGGATGGGAGGAAGGCTACAGCCGAGCGGATTGTTTATGATGCTATGGATTTGGTTAATAAGAAATTAAGTACAGAGCCTTTGGCGGTTCTTGAACAGTCACTTAAGAATGCCACTCCTGTACTTCAAGTAAAATCTCGGCGTGTCGGTGGCGCTACTTACCAGGTGCCAGTTGAGGTTGATCCCGAACGTGGACTATCTCTGGCTATGCGCTGGCTGATCAGCTATGCTAAAGCCCGTAGCGGTAAATCTATGGCGGAGAAATTAGCTGCGGAGATTGTAGATGCCTCTCAAGGGCAGGGGGCAACTATCAAGAAGCGTCAAGATACTCATAAGATGGCCGAGGCAAATAAAGCTTTTGCTCATTATCGATGGTAACTACAGCAGGAATTAAATCCCAACAACCCCAAAAAGCGGTTGGTATAGGAAACAATGTCATGACCCGGACTTTTCCTTTAGACAAGGTGCGGAACATAGGCATCATCGCTCACATTGATGCTGGTAAGACAACTGTTACTGAGAGAATTTTGTTTTATACAGGACGTACCTATAAAGTTGGTGGGGTGGATGAAGGCACGGCGGTGATGGATTGGATGGCACAGGAGCGGGAACGAGGGATTACTATCACCGCAGCAGCTACGACTTGCTACTGGCAGGAACAACGTATAAATATCATTGACACACCGGGGCATGTCGATTTTACTGCTGAAGTCGAGCGCAGTCTCCGGGTATTGGATGGTGGGGTAGTAGTGCTCGATGCCGTGGCTGGAGTAGAGGCTCAATCTGAGACAGTATGGAGGCAGGCGGATAGATATAGTGTACCGAGAATCTGCTTTATCAATAAGATGGATAGGATTGGTGCTGATTTTTATCACACAGTCAACATGATTGAGGAACGGCTGCGAGCTAAAGCTGTACCAGTGCAATTGCCCTGGGGTAGGGAGAGTCAGTTTAAGGGTGTAATAGACTTGGTTGACAGCAAAGCTTGGCTGTTCTCTGATGACGTGAACGTTGCGCCAGTAGAATCGCCTATTCCAGAGGAAGAGAAGGAAGAGGCAGCTAAGCATAGACAGGCATTGATTGAGAGACTAGCCGAGAACGATGACCAGTTGATGTTACTCTATCTTGAAGGTGGAGAAATTCAAAGCGGTCAGATTAAGGCTGCCGTAAGAAGATTAACTTTGGCTAATCGGATAGTGCCTGTGCTTTGCGGTACTGCTTTGCGGAATAAGGGGGTTCAGCCCCTTCTCGATGCGGTTGTGGATTATCTACCTTCCCCATTGGATATACCTCCGGTTCATGTTATTGACTTGAAAACTGGAGAGGCGGATGTTCGGCAGGCCAGCGATGACGCTCCATTTTTGGCTTTGGCTTTTAAGGTGGTGGCTGACCCCTTTATGGGTAGACTTGTTTATTTTCGCGTTTATTCAGGCAAAGTCAAAGCGGGGATGCAAGTCCTCAATTCCAGTAAGGGGCGCAAGGAGCGCCTTGGAAGGTTGATTCTTATGCATGCCAATCGTCGTGAAGAGATTGAGGAAGCCGATACCGGCAGCATTGCCGCTACTTTAGGCCTCAAAGACACCTTCACTGGGGACACGTTGTGTGACCCGGCTCGTCCAGTGCTTCTCGAAGCTATCCGTTTCCCTGAGCCGGTGCTGTCGATGGTTGTAGAACCTAAAAGCAAGGCGGACCAAGATAAGCTGGGTGAGGCCATGAACAAGCTTTCGGAAGAGGACCCCACTTTTAAAGTACGTACTGACCAGGAAACCGGACAAACCCTTATTTCCGGGATGGGCGAATTGCATCTAGAGGTCTTAATAGACCGCATGCTTCGCGAGTTCAATGTGAAGGTAAGGGTCGGTAAGCCGCAAGTAGCCTATAAAGAGACTATTACTGTACCAGTAGAGATAGAAGGTAGATTTATCCGTCAGTTTGGTGGTCGAGGACAATATGGTCATGTCTGGCTCAAGCTTGAGCCAGGAGAGCGAGGTAGTGGCTTCAGGTTTGTTGACCAGATTCGAGGTGGAGACATACCGAAGGAGTATATTCCAGCAGTCGAAGCCGGGGCGAGGGAAGCGTTGGAAAGCGGTGTTTTGGCAGGCTATCCGATAGTAGATATCAAGGTAGCTCTGTTTGATGGTAGTTTCCATGAAGTGGATTCCTCTGATCTGGCTTTCAAGATGGCAGGCTCTATAGCTTTGAAGGGTGGTGTGAGCAAGGCCAATCCTATACTCCTCGAGCCAATTATGAAGTTAGAGGTAGTGATGCCAGCCCAGTTCTTGGGCGATGTCATCGGCGACTTGAATTCAAGAAGGGGGCATATTGAGGGGATTGAGACACACGGTGAAACATGTATTGTTCGTGCTCTTGTTCCTCTAGCTGAGATTTTCGGTTATGCCACTACCCTAAGATCGTTGAGTCAGGGTAGAGCAACCCATTCCTTGGAGTTTAATTGTTATAGAGAGTTACCAGCTAGCCTAGCGGAGCAAATAGAGGTTAGGGTCAGAGGTAGATAAATGCCTAAGCAAAAGATTCGAATCAAAATCAGAGGGTATGACCACAGGCTAGTTGACCAGTCAGTGGAGCAAATTGTGGAGACTGCAGAGCGTACTGGTGCTGTGGTTGCCGGTCCAGTGCCCCTCCCTACTCAAATCGAAAAGGTTTGTGTTATTCGCTCTCCCTTTATTGATAAAGATTCGCGAGAGCAATTCGAGATTCGTACGCACAAGCGCCTCATTGATATCTTGGGCCCAACCTCCAAAACTATAGATGCGTTGACTCAACTTCAGCTGCCCTCTGGGGTGGAAATAGATATTAGGTTGTAGCTAAAAAATGATTCAGGGTACGATTGGTAGAAAAATAGGTATGACACAACTTTTCCAGGATGATGGAGAAGTGGTAGTGACAGCTATTGAAGTAGGTCCTTGCTTTGTTACTCAAGTAAAGACCGAGGCTAATGATGGTTATAATGCTGTTCAGCTTGGCTTCGGGGAAGCCAAGCGGCTTAATTCTCCACAGAAAGGCCACCTTAAGGAAATAGGTCAATTCAAACATCTCCGTGAGTTTAGCGTGGAGGATGTCAACTCTGTTCAAGTGGGACAGAAAGTTGATGTGGATATGTTTAAGCCGGGCGATTTGCTTGATGTCACCGGTATATCAAAGGGTAAAGGTTTTGCCGGTGTAGTCAAACGCCATCATTTTGCTGGTGGCCCTAAGACCCACGGGCAGTCCGATCGTCATCGGGCTCCTGGCTCGATTGGCGCCACTACATCTCCGGGGCGCGTATTAAAAGGAACGCGTATGGCCGGGCACATGGGGGACAGGCGAGTAACCGAGCGTAATCTTAAAGTACTCGATGTCGATCTGGCTCGTCACTTGTTGCTGGTGAGGGGGGCGGTGCCCGGTTCTAAAAAGGGATTGTTGCTCATCAAGAAAGCTGGTGGGGGGTAAGCAGAGTGCAAGTTCAGATTTATAATTTGAAGGGTAAAGTAACCGGGCAGATCGAAATAAGGGACGATGTTTTTGCTGTGCCCTTTAATGAGGCTGTGGTGCATCAAGCGTTAGTCAGGCAATTAGCTAATCGACGTCTGGGGACTGCTGATACTAAGAGAAGAGGTGAGGTTAGTGGCAGCAACAGGAAACTTTTTGCTCAAAAGCATACCGGGCGGGCACGTCGTGGTGATATCAGGTCACCTATGCTCAGAAAGGGTGGTGTAGCGTTTGGCCCTCATCCTCGAAGCTACCAACAGGATATGCCCAAGAAGATGCGGCGTTTGGCTTTGAGGTGTGTTCTTTCGTCTAAAGCAGGTAGTGGCGAGCTGAAAATTGTAGATAAACTTGAGATTGATGGCCCAAAAACCAAGGCAATACTGGATATGTTGATAGCTTTGGGGATTGGTGATTCTGTCATCATCGCTACCGCTGAAGCTGGGACTAATTTGGTTAAGTCGGCGCGCAATTTACTAGGCGTTAAGACAATGCCGGCGCCTCTGCTCAACGTGGCTGATTTACTTTCTTTTAAAGACTTAGTAATGACTGTGGACGCAGTGCGGAAGGTGGAAGAGTTTTGGGGCGCAAAGTCAGTCCCGGAGGCAGCGGGTAATGTCAATTAAGCCAAGATTTTAGGATTTATGTAGATATGCATCTTTATGAGATAGTAAGACGGCCTTTAATCACTGAAAAGGCTACCTTGATAAAAGAACAGAACAAGTATGCTTTTGAGGTGGCGAAAGAGGCTAACAGACGTCAAATTAAGGAAGCTGTAGAGGCAGCATTTAAGGTAAATGTGGCTAAAGTCAATGTGATGAGTGTCCCAGGGAAGATGAGAAGAATAGGCAGACGGTATGTAATGACTCCGTCTTGGAAGAAAGCAGTTGTTACCTTGGAACCAGGTCAGAAAATAGAGTTCTTCGAAGGAGTCTAAAAAGTAGGGGAATAGAATTGGGATCAGTTATTAAGAAACGGAAGAAAAAAATGGCGAAGCATAAACATCGCAAGCTCCTTAAAAAGACCCGATGGCAAAGGAGACACCCCTAGAATTAGGGGGAGGTAAGCTTTGGCGCTAAAAACTTATCGCCCAACATCACCGGGCAGGCGAGGCATGGTTAGTGCCTCTTTTGAGGAGATAACCAAGACGGTTCCCGAGAGGTCACTATTGTTGCCGATTAGGAAAAAGGCAGGGCGTAACAACAGGGGTGTAGTAACTGTGCGGCATCGTGGTGGTGGTGCTAAGCGTAGATTACGTATAATTGATTTTAAGCGAAATAAACTTGGTGTTCAGGGGAAGGTAGCTGCTATAGAATATGACCCCAATCGCTCAGCTCGTATTGCTCTCATTCATTATGCTGATGGAGAGAAACGTTACATTCTGGCTCCTCTGGGGCTCAAGGTGGGTGATGTCATAATGACGGGAGAGGGTGCGGAGATAAAGCCCGGTAATGCCCTGCAACTAGGCTTGATTCCGGATGGCACTTTGGTTCATAATCTCGAGTTTGAACCTGGAAAAGGCGGGCAGATAGTGCGTAGTGCTGGTACAGCGGCGCTGCTTTTGGGTAAAGAGGGCAGATATTCGCTTGTTCGTTTGCCTTCTGGAGAGGTACGGCGTTTTTTGAGCGATTGCCTGGCTACCGTGGGACAAGTAAGCAATGTTGAACATCAAGGTGTAAAGTTGGGCAAGGCTGGACGCATAAGATTGCTAGGACGGCGCCCCCAAGTTCGCGGCTCAGCTATGACACCACGTGACCATCCCCATGGTGGTGGTGAAGGCAGAGCTCCTCGGGGGATGGCGCCAAAAACACCATGGGGCAAGCCGGCTTTGGGTCCGAAAACACGTGTTAACAAGGCTTCAGACAGATTGATTGTCAAGCGTCGGAAATAGAAAGGTAGCTGAAAAGGCAGGGATAGAATGTCACGCTCATCTAAAAAAGGTCCTTATTGTGACGCTAAGTTACTTAAGAAGATAGAGGCGCTTAATCGCTCTGGGGAAAAGATAGTGATAAAGACCTGGTCTCGTGCCTCTACTGTCCTACCTGAAATGATAGGTCATACAATTGGAGTACACGATGGTCGTCGGCATGTGCCCATCTTCATCACTGAGAATATGGTAGGGCACAAACTAGGAGAATTCGCTATGACCCGGACATTCCGTGGGCATGTTAGTAAGTCGCAAGTAACTGTTCAGGCAAGAAAGCAGGCGTAGTTTTTAGGCATGAAAGTAGCAGCGATATCTAAAGATGTTCGTATTTCGCCTCGTAAAGTTAAGTTGGTTGTAGATATGGTACGGGGCAAAAAAGTTGATGAGGCCTTGACTATTCTTAAGTTCTTGCCGACGCCTACAGCTCAGGCTGTGGCTAAGGTAATTAAATCAGCGGCGGCAAATGCAGAAAACAATTTCCAGATGGAACCTACTGAGCTTAAGATAACCGATATTTTTGCCAATGAGGGGCATACCTTCAAAAGATTCCGGCCGCAGGCTAGAGGACGGGTTAATCCTATCTTGAAGCGTTGTACTCATATCAGCGTTTTTGTCGCTGGGGAGGAGGAATAAAGTGGGACATAAAGTTCATCCTTACGGTTTTAGAATTGGTGTCATTCGGGGCTGGCAGGCTAAGTGGTATGATGAGAAACACTATACTGAGTTACTGCATGAGGATTTGAAGCTACGCCGCGCTGTCGAAGAAAAGTGCCGTGATGGTGGCATTGCTAGAGCGGAAATTGACCACCAGGGTAATGAAATTCTGGTAACTTTGTATTCTTCGCGTCCTGGTATTGTTATTGGTAGGGGAGGACAACGCGCTGAGGAGTTGAGGTCACATTTAGAAGGAATCTGTGGCAAGAGAGTGCGACTATCTATTAAAGAGGTCGAACAACCTGAGCTTGAGGCTCGTTTGGTAGCTAGGAATGTGGCTGACCAGCTTGAACGTCGGATGGCTTTCAGGAGAGCAATGAAACAAACAGCTTTTCGGACAATGCAGGCTGGTGCCAAAGGAGTGAAGATAAGCTGTGCTGGAAGGTTGGGGGGCGTCGAAATTGCTCGTCGTGAAACCACCCTCCAGGGCCAGTTACCGTTACATACACTTTGTGCCGATATTGATTATGGTTTTGCTGAGGCTCGCACTACGCTGGGTCACATCGGAGTTAAAGTTTGGATTTACAAAGGTCGTGTTTACCCTGAAGTAAGGAGAGAAAGTGTTACAGCCGAAGCGAGTGAAGTATCGTAAAACTCATCGAGGGCAATTGAGAGGCAAGGCGCAAGCCGGCAGCGCTATTGTCTTCGGTGAGTTTGGTTTGCAGGCTCAGGAAGCGGCGTGGATAACAGCCAGGCAGATTGAAGCTGCTCGCCGTGTCATCGTCCGTTATCTGCGTCGTGGCGGTCAGATGTGGATTCGGGTCTTTCCAGATAAGCCGGTGACTAAGAAGCCGGCGGAGACGAGGATGGGCAGCGGTAAAGGTGCTCCAGACCACTGGGTAGCTGTAGTCAGACCAGGGAGGATGCTATTTGAGATAGGTGGCATAAAAGAAAACATGGCTCGGGAAGCATTGCATCTAGCTTCTTATAAGCTACCTATTGCTGCTAGGTTTGTGGTAAAAGAGACGGTTAAAGAAGAGGCGAAAAGTTGAAAATCGATGAAGTTCGTTCTTTAGGCGATGCAGAATTATTGAAGCGGTTAGGAGAAGCTCGCCAGGAGCTTTTTAACTTACGACTTCGCTTGGCTACTCGGCAGTTGGCTAATCACCGTGAGTTGCCCAAAGTCAAGAAGAGAATCGCCAGAATCGAGACCATAATAAGAGAGAGGGAATTTGGCATAAGATAGCTTATGAAAGAGAAACGAAAAACCAGAACCGGCAAGGTAATAAGCGATAAGATGGATAAAACGGTGGTGGTGTTGGTAGAAAGTCGAGGACGCCATTCTCTTTACAAGAAGGTAGTCAGGCATACCTCTAAATTCAAAGCCCATGATGAGGCTAATGCCTGTAAGGTTGGCGATGTAGTGAAGATTGTTGAGACTCGCCCTTTGTCTAAGGAAAAGTGCTGGCGGGTGGCGGAGATAATAAGCAGAAAAGAAGTAGTTGAGGTCGAGCCTGCTGAAATAATTTAAAAGAGATAAGGAATAATGATTCAGCCTTATACTAGACTTAAAGTAGCAGATAATACTGGAGCTCGGCAGATTATGTGCATCAACGTGCCTGGTGGCACGCGGAGAAGATATGCTACTGTTGGCGATGTTGTTGTCGGCGCAGTAAAGCGGGCCATACCCGGTGGCGTGGTGAAAAAGGGCGAAGTAGTTCGGGCGGTGGTTGTGCGCATAGCTAAACAGCATCATCGCCCGGATGGCTCTTATATTAGATTTGATGACAATGCCGCGGTTATCTTGGATGATAAAAACAATCCTAGAGGCACTCGCATTTTTGGTCCGGTAGCTAGAGAGCTCCGAGATAAGAATTTTATGAAGATAATATCGTTGGCTCCTGAGGTTCTGTGAAATGAAGGTTAGAAAGAATGATACGGTTCTTGTTATTGCCGGCAAAGACAGGGGGAAGAAGGGTAAGGTACGAAAGGCTTTGCCTAAGAACGACAAGGTGATAGTTGAAGGTGTTAATATGATTAAGCGTCATTCCCGAGCTCGCGGCGCAGCTAGGCAGGCTGGCATAATTGAGCTAGAAGCACCGCTCGACGTATCAAATGTCATGTTAGTTTGCAATAAATGTAACAAGCCGGCTCGGGTTGGCATCCGTTTTCTTGAGGATGGTAGAAAAGCGCGAATTTGTCGCTCCTGTCATGAAGTGATTGACTAATTAGAAGGTGTATTTTAAGGATGTCACGGTTGAAGGAAAAGTATGAGAAAGAAGTAGTGCCTGAACTAATGCGTAAGTTTGGGTATGAGAATGTGATGCAGGTGCCGAGGCTTAATAAAATCGTGCTAAATATCGGTTTGGGCGAAGCGATACAAAATCCTAAGGCTTTAGAAGGAGCTGAGAAGGATTTGGTGGCTATTTCGGGGCAGCATCCGGTAATAACGCGAGCCAAGAAGTCTATCGCTGCTTTTAAACTCAGAGCCGGCATGCCTATTGGTATGATGGTGACATTGCGGGGCAGGCGAATGTACGACTTCTTTGATAAGCTCGTCAGTGTTGTTTTGGCACGGATCAGAGATTTTCAGGGAATATCGCGCGATTCGTTTGATGGTGAAGGCAACTATACCTTAGGAATTAAGGAGCAGGTGGTTTTTCCTGAGATTGATTATGATAAAGTGGATAAGCTGCGGGGGTTTGAAATAATTATCGTTACTACTGCAACTAACAACGAAGAAGGCAGGAGCTTGCTCGAGTCTCTAGGTATGCCTTTTAGAAGGAGTTAAGTTCTCGATAAGATGGCAAAGTTATCCAAAGTTTTGAAATCGGAACGCCCTCCGAAGTACAGGGTGCAGCAACGGAATAGATGCAAATTGTGCGGCAGGCCGCGTGCCTATATACGCAAATTTGGTCTGTGTCGTATTTGTTTTCGGCAGCTGGCTTTAAAAGGTGAAATTCCTGGAGTTAGAAAATCAAGCTGGTGATTGAAAGTGCTGGAGGCATAAGTCCATGGTAACTGACCCAATTGCTGATATGTTAACTCGAATTCGCAACGCAATCATGGCGCACCATGAAAGTGTGCTCATGCCAGCGTCCAGGATTAAGCTCTCTATCGCCAAAATACTCAAAGATGAGGGCTTTATAACTGATTATACTGTTCTCAAGGGTAAGCCACAACGAGTGATTAAGATATCCTTAAAGTATATAAATGAACGTCCTGCCCTTGCAGGTTTAGAAAGGGTTAGTAAGCCAGGTCTTAGACTATATGTTGGCCGTAAGGAGATTCCCCGTGTCTATGGTGGGCTTGGTGTTGCTGTTTTGTCTACTTCCAAAGGGGTTATGACTGGCCAGGATGCATGGCGTCGAAATCTCGGTGGTGAATTGTTATGTTATGTTTGGTAAGTAGGCTTTCGGAGGCGAGTTTATGTCTCGAATAGGATTGTTGCCTATACCTGTGCCTCAAGGTGTCAAGGTAGATGTTAAGGGCAATGAAGTGACTGTGGAGGGAAGTAAAGGTAAGATGGCGCGCTCATTTCACCCCGATATTTCCATTACGTTTAAGGATGGAAACCTAGTAGTGGCGCGACCTACTGATAATAGGAATCATCGTGCCTTACACGGTTTGACTCGGAGCCTTTTGGCTAACATGGTTGAGGGCGTAACCAAAGGTTTTGAAAAGGTTATAGAGTTGAGTGGTGTTGGTTACCGAGCACAGAAAGCAGGGAATAAGCTATCGCTGCAAATTGGGTTCAGCAATACGGTAGATTTTTCCCCACCAGATGGTATAGAGATTGTCGTGGAAGGGACAAACCGTGTTCGGATTATCGGTATTGATAAGGAGCTTGTGGGTGAAGCAGCGGCTCAAATTAGAGCTATACGGCCTGTGGATTCTTACAAAGGCAAGGGTATCAAGTATGCTGGTGAGAGGCTCCGTCTCAAACCAGGCAAAGCGGGCAAAGCAGCGCTGAAAGGATAAAATAAAGACATTGGCGGTTAAAACAGATACAAGATTGGCGCGAAAGCGACGTCACGTTCGGGTTAGAGCCAAGTTAAGCGGTACAGCGACGAGGCCAAGGCTTTGCGTCTTTCGCAGCTTGAAGCATATTTATGCTCAGGTTGTAGATGATTCTATTGGGCAGACGCTGGTTTCGGCGAGCAGTTTGGATTCAGAGATAAGGGACAAAATCACAGGAAAGAGAAAAACGGAAAGCGCTGAGCTGGTTGGTTCCCTTGTGGCTCAGCGTACCTTGAATAAGGGGATTAAACAGATATCTTTTGACAGAGGCGGCTATAAGTATCATGGACGAGTTAAAGATTTGGCGGAAGCTGCCAGGAAAGCTGGCCTAGACTTTTGAGGCTTATGGATGAAAGCGATTAAGAAACTAATTGAAGAGAAAACCAAAGTTGATGCTAGCGAGCTCGACCTTAGTGAAAAGCTAGTGTCACTTAACCGGGTAACTAAGGTTGTCAAAGGTGGTAAGCGACTTCGTTTTAGGGCTCTAGTAGTTGTTGGTGATGGAAACGGACATGTGGGGGTTGGCTTAGGCAAGGCCAAGGAGGTACCGGAAGCAATTCGCAAGGCTGGTGTTACAGCTCGGAAGAGGCTTTGCAAGATAACTATGTCAGGGGCTACTATACCACATGAGGTTATGGCTAAGTCAGGAGCGGCGAAGGTATTGCTTAAACCAGCGTCGCCTGGGACTGGAGTCATCGCTGGTGGCAGTGTTCGCTCAGTGCTTGAAGCTGCAGGTATAAAGGATGTCCTTAGCAAGTCTCTAGGTAGCTCTAATCCTGTTAATGTAGTTAGAGCGACTGCGTTGGCTTTAGCTAGCCTTAAGAACCCTGAGGAGGCGGTAGCAAGGCGCAAAGCTGAGCTTGAGATTAAGGAGGCTGAGTTAAGTGGCTAAGCTGCGTATCAAATGGATAAAGAGCGATATTGGCTATGCCAAGGAGCAAAAGCGAACCTTGAGAGCCCTAGGTTTTCATCGCCTTCATGAAACGGTGGAGCATGAAGATTCTCCTCCGGTTAGAGGTATGATAGTTAAAGTCAATCATTTAGTTAAAGTGGAAGTGATCACCGATGCAGCAGCATAACCTAAGGCCCCCAGCAGGTGCCAAGCACAAGAGAAAACGCGTGGGGCGTGGCGATGGCAGCGGGCATGGTAGTTATTCAGGACGAGGCTGTAAAGGGCAGAAATCTCGTTCTGGGGGTGGAGTTCGCCTCGGTTTTGAGGGAGGGCAACTACCCTTAATTAAGCGTTTGCCTCGGAAACGCGGTTTCGTTAATATATTTAAAGCTGAGTACAGCATCGTTAATGTGGGCGATCTGAAAGTGTTTTCTCCTAATGCTGAGATTACTCCAAAAGAGTTACTTGAAGTTGGACTGATTAAGTCTTTTAGGTATCCGGTTAAGGTTCTCGGCGACGGTGACATCGATCGTCCGCTTGTAGTAAAGGCTAACAAATTCTCTGCCGCTGCTGAAAAGAAGATCGTGGCTGCTGGTGGAAAAGTGGAGGGTATTTAAGATGCAGCAAGTGTCAGGTAGACCACGTCTTATTCAAGCATTGCTTGATGCCTTTTCCCTTCCAGATTTGAGACGGCGTCTACTTTTCACTGTAGGAATGCTGGTAGTTTTTCGCTTCATAGCTCATGTTCCCATGCCTGGTGTGGACCTCGCTGCGCTACAAAAGCTTTTTGAGCAAAATCAACTTTTGGGCATGCTTGACCTGTTTAGTGGCGGGGCTATGAGGAACTTCAGCGTGGCGGCTATGGGAGTTTATCCCTATATAACTGCTTCCATCGTTATGCAGTTATTAGTCCCGGTTATTCCCCAACTTAGGGCATTATCTCAAGAAGGGGAATCTGGGAGGCGTAGGATTAATCAATTTACTCACTGGTTAACTGTACCTTTGGCAGCTCTTCAGGGTTATGCTCAGTTGGCGCTGCTGCGCAGCCAGGGCGCGATTGGTCAAGCCACAGCATTGCCTACCATAGCTATAATACTGTCGCTGACAGCTGGGACAGTCTTTCTTGTCTGGCTTGGTGAGTTGATAACTGAGCGAGGTATTGGAAATGGTGTGTCCATAATAATCTTTGGCGGCATTGTGGCTGGTTTGCCGGAAATGGTCGGTCGTGGCCTTATTGCCAGAGAGAACATGGTCGGCCTGATCGCCTTTCTTATTGTTGGCTTGGCCATGGTGGCGCTTATAGTTATATTTACAGAGGGGCATCGACGTATCCCAGTGCAATATGCACGAACTGCCTTCCGTGGGGCTCGCATGTATCGCCAAACGGGTTCAACCCATATTCCTCTTCGGGTGAATACTGCCGGGATGATACCCCTCATCTTTGCTATGTCGCTGATGATTTTCCCAGGAACGATAGCCAGTTATTTTGCTAGCCCACAGGGGCAGGATCCGAATTTTGCCAGCACAATTATGAGGTGGTTCGACCCCAGTACACCTCTCCCCGTGGGCTTGTTTTACTGGGTGCTTTATTTCTTGATGGTGGTAGCTTTTGCCTTTTTCTATACCATGGTGATATTTGAGCAGATGGATTTGGGGCGGACTTTACAGCGCCAAGGAGGCTTTGTCCCAGGTGTTCGCCCTGGTAACCCCACGACTGATTACCTTAACAAAGTCATTAGCCGCATAACCTGGGGTGGGGCTCTCTTTTTGGCTTTTGTGGCGGTGATGCCGTTCCTGGTTCGAGAAATGACAGATGTTGCTGTGCTGACTTTATCTAGCACTGGTATTCTTATCGTTGTGGGTGTGGCTTTAGATACCATGAAACAAATAGAAGCACAGCTGACAATGCGCCGCTATGAAGGTTTCCTTAGGTAAGGAGATGCACAAATGTTTTTGGTTTTTCTCGGTGCTCCAGGGGCAGGTAAAGGGACTCAAGCAGCTATAATTTCACGAAAATTGGGATTAGCTCACATAGCTTCAGGTGACCTTTTTAGACAGGCAGTAGAGAAAGGAACCAAGCTGGGGAAATCAGTCAAAGCTTATATGGATAAAGGTGCCCTGGTTCCTGATGCAGTTACAATTCAGCTAATCTCAGAGCGACTGAATGAACCTGATTGTAAAGTAGGCTGTGTTTTTGATGGCTTTCCGCGAACTATCGAGCAGGCCAAGGCGCTTGACAAGATGTTAATCGGTCGTGCAAGGAGCATCGACAAAGCGATATACATCGAGGTGCCTGATAGGGAGCTGTTAAAACGCCTTAGTGGGCGCTGGATATGCCGCAAGTGCCAGGCACCTTACCATGAGGTGGCTTCGCCGCCAAAAGTTCCGGGGAAGTGCGATAAATGTGGTGGCGAGTTATATCAGCGCTCGGACGATAATGAGGAGACGGTAAAAGAGCGACTGAAAGTCTATTTTGCTCAGACTACCCCTGTCCTTGATTATTACAAGAAAGCAGGCAAGCTTGTTACAGTGGATGGTAAGCTCGGCATAGAGGAGGTATCCGAGGAGATAATTGATGTTCTCGGGCCCAAGTTGGTGAAGGCCGAATGACTGTGATAAAGTCACTAGGGGAAGTGGCTATTATGCGTCAGGCTGGAAGAATTGTAGCGACAACTTTACAAAGATTGAAGGAAGAAATAAAACCAGGGATTAAGACCAGCCACCTTGACTCAGTAGCTACAAGCGAACTGAAGAAATATGGGGCTAAAGCTTCTTTTAAGGGTTATCGAGGCTTCCCTGCATACCTATGTGTTTCGGTGAATGATGAGATTGTTCATGGTATTCCCGGAGAACGGCGGCTGAGTGATGGTGATATTGTCTCCCTGGACTTTGGAGCGATCGTTGATGGCTTCCATGGTGATGGAGCGATAACGGTTGGGGTGGGTAGAATTAGTTCTAAAGCCAAGGAACTCATAGCGGTTACCGAAGCCGCCTTGATGGTTGGAATAAGGGCGGCATGTAATGGTGCTTACCTAGGAGATGTTTCGGCAGCTATCCAGAACTATGTTGAAACAAGGGGATTTTCTGTGGTTCGGGAGTATTCGGGGCATGGGGTAGGTAGAGACTTGCATGAAGACCCCTTGGTGCCCAACTTTGGCTCGCCTGGTGAAGGCCCCCGTTTAAGAAAGGGCATGACTTTGGCAGTGGAGCCGATGGTGACTGCTGGAGACTGGCGGACGCGGCTTGCTGAGAACAGATGGACGGTGCTTACTGCAGATGGCAGCCTCGCCGCACATTTCGAGCATACTATTGCTATTAGCGAAGATGAAGCAGAGATATTGACTCTATTATAATATATAGTAGAAGTGTAGTATGCCTAAGAAGGAAGCAATAGAGGTTGAAGGCACAGTGATTGAATCTTTACCTAATGCTACGTTTCGTGTAGAGCTGGCTAATGGGCATGAGGTTTTAGCTCATATTTCGGGTAAGATGAGGAAACATTACATTAGAATTTTACCGGCAGACAAAGTATTAGTGGAGCTTTCGCCTTACGATTTGAGTCGGGGGAGAATTACTTATCGGTTCAAGTAATAAGTAATCATGAGAAGTTTACTTTTTGACATAAGTGCTGACAACGTTTATCATTATAGGGTTTTTTGCTTTAAGGTGATTACATGAAAGTACGATCTTCTGTTAAACGTCGTTGTGATAAATGCAAGATTATCAGACGCCGCGGAGTAGTTCGGGTTATTTGTCAGAACCCTAAGCATAAGCAGCGTCAAGGATAATGTAGGAGTGATAAGATATGGCACGTATCGCTGGTGTTGACATTCCGAAAGATAAAAAAGTAGGGATTTCTTTACAGTATATATATGGCATCGGTCCTAATTTAAGCCGTCGGATTCTGTCTTCCAGTGGTGTAAATCCTGATACTAAGGTAAAGGACCTTAGCGAGCAGGAGGTTAGCCGTATTCGTGAGATTATCGATAAAGAGTATAAAGTAGAAGGCGGACTTCGAAAGGAAGTTAATCTTAATATTAAGCGACTTATTGAAATCGGCAGTTATCGAGGCCTCAGGCATCGTCGCGGATTGCCGGTTCGAGGGCAGCGGACACGAACTAATGCTCGGACCAAGCGAGGACTTCGTAAGACAGTGGCTGGCCGCGGACAAAGGCGTGGAACGGCTAAGAAATAAAGGAGTGACGAAAGGAATATGCCTAAGAAAAGGAAAACCGGAGTAAGAAGGCGAGAGCGTAAGCAGATTGCTGAAGGCAAGGCTTACATTACATCCACCTTTAATAATACAATCATTACTCTTACTGACCAGAAGGGCAATGTCATCTCTTGGGGGAGTTCCGGCACAGCTGGGTTTAAGGGCTCTCGAAAAGGCACTCCCTATGCGGCTCAATTGGCAGCGCAAGGAGCTGCCCAGAAAGCCAAAGAACACGGTTTGCGTCAGGTCGAGGTATATATCCGCGGTCCTGGTAGCGGCCGCGAAGCAGCAATCCGAGCAATCCAGGCTTCAGGGATTTTGGTTACCGGCATTAGGGACGTAACTCCCGTTCCGCATAATGGTTGCCGACCTCGTAAGAGAAGGCGAGTGTAGAAATGGGAAGGTATACACAGGCTAACTGTCGTTTGTGTCGTCGTGTTGGCGACAAATTAATGCTCAAGGGAGATAGGTGTTTTACCTCAAAGTGTGCTTTGGAGCGCAGGGATACCCCCCCTGGGTATAGGGGTATCGCAAAAAAGCGGCGCGCAAAGAAATCTGACCGTGGGCTTCAGTTGCAGGAAAAGCAGAAGGCTCGCTATACTTACGGACTTTTGGAAAGACAATTCCGCAAATTCTTTGCTGAAGCGGAAAGGCTTCCTGGCATAACTGGTGAGAACCTCTTAATTCTGTTTGAGAGACGGTTAGATAATGTGGTTTACCGGTTGGGCTTTGCTAGCTCACGCTCTCAAGCCAGACAGCTGGTTTGCCATGGTCACTTTCTCTTAAATAGCCGCAAGACAGATATCCCCTCTTGTCTGGTGAAGCCCGGTGATGCTATTGCTTGGCGAGAAAGCAGTACTAGAACTGAATATTACAAAACCCTGGTTCAAGAAATTGAGGGCAGAACTGTTCCCGGTTGGTTGGCATTGGACAAACAAAAACTGGTCGGTCAAATCGTCAACTTGCCGACGGCTGAAGATATTGAAGTTAAGTTTGATGAAAAAGCTATCGTTGAATACTATTCCCGATAAGGAGGCCTCTTGGCAGGATTAGCACTACCAAAGGTAGAATGTGTCGAAGGCACCGAAACCTATGGCCGTTTTATTGCTGAACCTGTGGAGGACGGTTTCGGAGTCACATTAGGTAATAGCCTACGCAGGGTGCTTCTTAGCTCTCTGCCTGGTGCTGCAATAACTTGGGTCATGATTAATGGTGTCCAGCATGAATTCTCAACAATCCCCCACGTTAAAGAGGATACTATAGATTTTCTGCTTAACGTCAAAGCGATACGCATTCGTCATTTTGCCCAGCACTCTGGGAAGCTAAGACTGGAGGTTGAGGGAGAAGGGCAAGTCTGTGCGGGTGACATTAAGCCATCGGCGGATTTCGAAATTGTTAACCCTGAGCTTTATCTGGCTACCCTGGACTCGCCAAAGGCTAAACTTGATATCGAGTTTAATGTTGAGATAGGTAGAGGTTATGTGCCGGCCAGTTCCAGCGACAGCCTACCCATTGGGGCGATTCCCATAGATGCTATTTTCACTCCGGTTCGTCAAGTCAATTACTCAGTTGAGCCTAGTAGCCTTAGAGAGGGAAGTAAACAAGAGAAGCTTATTTTGGAAATCTGGACCGATGGCTCGGTATCTCCGATAGAGGCAATTAGCCAGAGTGCAGCTGTACTAATAGAGCAGTTTGGTTGTTTCCGCGAACTGACCAAAGCCATTACTCAAGCGGGAGCCGAGGTAGTGTGGCAACGGCTGATTCCACCAGAGCAATACTTGATGCCTCTGGATCAGTTGCATCTATCCACACATACCTATAACAGCTTAAGAAGAGGTGGTGTTACCACGTTGGGCCAGATTTTGGAAAGAGGCCTCGATGGTTTATGTGCCTTAGCTGGTTTCGGTGCCAAATCTAGAGAGGAAGTAGAGGCAGCTCTTAAACTGCTTAACTTGCCTTTTATCCCCGAGGCTAAGGAGAAAAAGGAGAAGAAGAGAGCATCAAGCGCTTCGGCTTCTGAGCAAACCGAAAGTGCTGAAGAAATTGAAGGGAAGACTACAGATTGAGACATCGTATAGCTGGACGAAAACTGAGTAGGCCTACGGCGCACCGTTGGGCACTGTACCGTAACTTGGTGGCTGATTTGGTTAAATACGAGAAAATTGTCACTACAGAGGCAAAGGCGAAGGAGATTCGGAGTCTGGCCGAGAAGATGATCACTCTGGGAAAAGAGGGCAATCTTGCTTCTCGGCGTCGGGCTCTGGCTTTTGTTACTGATAAGAAGCTTGTTGACAAGATATTTAACGAGCTTGCGCCCAGGTATGTGGAACGTCCCGGTGGATATACGCGGATAGTCAAATTGGGACGCCGAGTCGGTGATGGAGCGCGGCTGGCTCAGATTGAGATGGTAGAATAAGAAGAAACCGTATCGGTGAAGCTCTTTAACAGTTTTAACAAGATCGTTCTGGTTGTGGAGTATGACGGCAGAAATTATTATGGCTTCCAGTGGCAGGCTAACTTGCCTACGGTTCAAGCTGAACTGGAAGGCGCTATAAGAAAAGTTACTGGAGAAAGCAGCCGTGTAATAGCTGCCAGCCGGACTGACTCTGGCGTACATGCCAGGGGACAGGTAATTAGCTTCCGGACTAAGTCTGCCTTACCTCCACAGACTTTTGTTAGAGCTTTAAACTACTATTTGCCCAGAGATATTGCGGTTAAGGGTGCTTGTAAAGTGAATGTGGATTTTAACGTCAGGCGTGATGCTGTGAGCCGAGAATATGATTATTACATATTAAATAGTTCAACTCGGTCACCTCTGTTCGAGGGCTTTGCATATTTTGTACCCGGGAAGTTGAATATTAGAGCTATGAATAAGGCATGTAAATTTCTTGAAGGTGAACACGATTTCGCCTCCTTTGCTACCGCTCTAGGCAAGCTGAGAAGCACGGTGCGTAATGTCTACGCAGCCAGGGTGACAAAGGATGATGAATTGGTCACTTATCGCATGATGGCCAATTCTTTTCTACCTCATCAGGTTCGCAATACCTTAGGCTTGCTAATAAGGGTAGGATTAGGTAAAGTAGGGCTTGAGGAATTTCATCAGATTATGGAGACAAAGACGCTGGGCCTGGCCGGGCCGACGGCACCGGCTTATGGTCTTTGTCTTACTAAAGTCAATTATCCCAACAGTCTGGAGCTGGCAGCATGAAAACTTATTCAACCAAAGCTAAAGATGTCGAACGTCAGTGGCATGTTATAGATGCTTCTGGGAAGACCTTAGGCAAGCTCGCCACCCAGATAGCAACCTTGCTTATGGGTAAGCATAAGCCGATATACGTTCCATATCTTGATACTGGCGACTATGTCATTGTGCTCAATGCAGCTAAGGTTAGAGTTACAGGGAAAAAAGCCAAGCAGAAAACCTACTATCGGCATTCGGGGTACCCTGGCGGCATAAAAGCTGAGACTTATGAAAAGATGATGGCTACTCATCCTACCAGAGTGATTGAGCACGCAGTTAAAGGTATGCTGCCGCATAATCGATTGGGTAGAGCTATGTTTAAAAAGCTAAAGGTTTATGTCGGTGATAGCCATCCTCATCAGGCGCAGGTCGCTGGTATGAAAACAACTGAAAAAGGGAGTTGAATTTCGTGACTACTCAGACCTATGACCGCGGTACAGGCAAGCGCAAGTGCGCTATAGCACAAGTGAAGCTGTTCTCAGGAGGCAAGGGGGAGATTATTGTTAATGGCAAGCCCTACCAGAAGGTTTTCCCTAGCCTTGAGCATCGACATACCATTGAACACCCCTTCAGGGCTACTGATACTGTGGGGAAGTATAATGGTGAGATCAAGGTGACCGGTGGTGGTATCACAGGGCAGGCTGAGGCTATTCGACATGGCATTGCTCGAGCCTTGGTCAAGGCTAACGAACAGTTCAAACCCCTCCTGCGTCAGGAAGGGTTGTTAACCCGTGACGCCCGAGTAAAAGAGCGCAAGAAGTACGGACTCAAGCGCGCCCGCAAAGCACCTCAATACACAAAGCGGTAAAGTTTCGGCGGGAGTTAATAAGCAAGCCTTCAGCCCTTTAATTTCTTTTCCACCGCTGTCGCGCCGGCCACAGGTATCTCTAGGAGAGGTACTCTATAGAACGTTACACCTGCGAGCTGAAGTGGATAGCTGACGGCGGCTATTGCCTCGGCACTATCAGTCTCACCGATGGCCACGCTTACCATTGTGTTCGGCGGAATGCCATCAAAAGGTCTTCCGAGACATACGTACTGAGCCAATAACTTAAATCCGGGTGGCGGATTGCTCAGTAATTGATCAGCAGCTTTCGCCACCTCCGCCGACTTAGCGACATCGTACAATCCCAATGACATAAACTTCATTTTACACCTCCTTTCTGAGTTTCGTTACCACAGGGGCAAGACACCTCGGAGATTATCGTTTAAAAACAAAAACCGACCACCTATGTGGTCGGTTTCACTATTGGCTCCACGGCGTCCAAGTGACCCTTCTACAGACGCTGCTTACTTGCCCCCACTACCCTGTTATTCTATTAAGTTTATCGTTACGCCCTTAACAGGATTATACACCTTTTGTCAATCCCTTCTTGCCATTTCTGGGACATTCAAGTTACAGGCTGACGACATCGCTATCCAGCATGGATTGGATGGACTTCATCATGGTTGTCGGTTTGCCGACTGCCAGCCTGTCCATTAAGTCGAAATACTCGAGACAGGTGGTACAGGCTAAAAGCTCCACACCCCGTTCCTCAAGCTGTTTCAAATGTTCCAGAACTTTGGAGCCTTGACAAAGCAGGCGTACCCCAGCATTCCAGAATATCATACTGCCTGGCTTATCTTCGCTTTCACCGAGCAACCGCAGAAAACTAGCCATGAGCATAGAGCCCAGTTGCTCGTCCCCCCTCCCCAGCTCTTCGGATTGGACAAGAAATATCTTAGGTCTCATACAGAGCCTCCTTTCACCGGTTGTGGTGCTATTTTACGGAATACCGAGCAGAAATATCACGGCTTCATTTGTTAAACCCTGCGGTTTGAAAACGACCCATAAACTTCAAGAATCCCGGCCAGCTGCCTTCTATCTTTATCTTACCCGATGTATATGCTGATACTGGGTTTAATATGTCCATGGCCACCATGCGATAGGCTTGAGAATCGGCGGAGATTATAGCTACCGGCTCAGGCGTGCCCGGCAGCGGTTCACCTTCGACTATTTCGGCAATTCCGTTTCGCACCGTAACTACGAATTGCTTGTTTTCATCGGGGAAGACAAAGTGCACGGATTCTTGAACGTTGCTGGATTTTTCGGGATTCAGGCGGACTGCCATGTGTGAAAATATTGTTTCCAGTGGAATGCTTGAGACCATCTTCTCACTGATTCTTGGACTTTGGGGTTCAGGAATGTCTTGACTGAGTTCCAGTGCCGATTCCAGCAGGTAAGCCCGGCCGTTAGTGTTAGCAACTGTTTCTGCTAATTGATTATAACTTTCTACCCGCCTTTCACGCAGCAGTTTGCCAAGTTCACCACCTGCCAGGCCGCTGTCTTGAAGTTTTGCTAACAAATGTATAGCCCAGCGTGTATCATTTGATTGCAGAGCCTGGTTGGCCAGCTCCAGCACCTTTTCTGGCCCGCCCATAAGCATCACCTCTCGCTTGGCCACCTCGTTATGAGGAAGTGGGTAAAGCTCATCCGGCCTGCCGTCGAACCATCCCAGCGAATTGGTGTAGATACCACGGGCGGACCAGTCAACCTGTCCGTATAGTTCGCGCAAGTAAGGTTTCTCAGCCAGGTGGGTAGGAAGCTTTATGTTTTCGGCTATAGTGTCAATGTCCTCTCCTCTATTTGCCATTCTAACCACCTCGTCCCGAACCCATTGGATGGCGTCACGGTAGTTCGTCAAAGCTTCGGCGATTTCCTGCTTGCCGTGAATCGGTTTTGTGTGCATGGGTACTAGGTGTTCTGGTTCCAACCGCCGCATTTCATCCAGGCTCTTAATCCACTCATCAACAGGTCTGGGGCTGGTTCCACGGATAGTGTAGAGATTGGGGAACGCCCAGTAGAAATTATCGGCAGGGATTAAGGTCTTATCTTCAGGTATCCAGACGAAAAGCTGGTCGTGAGTTTCTCCGTATCCCTTGCGCATTTCAATTTGCAGGGCGCCGATTTCAAGGGTCTTAGATTTGGGGAAAGTATGTGTAGGCATTAGAACCCCGCTTTCAAATGAGGCTTGGTAATAAGTGCGTGCGCCGATGGCACAGCAGGGCAACTCTTCCTGTGGTACATTGAATCCGAATTGGCGCACGCCGCGTGTGGTTTCTGCCTTTATGAACAATCCATATTGCTTGAAGAAGTGCTCGATGAAGGCATCCGTCGCCCATATTTGCGTGTTCTCTTCTGCCCACACCGAGGCACCGCCTACGTGGTCAATATGGCTGTGCGTGTAGATGATCGCCTTAATCGGGCCAGCGGGAGCTTTTTCTAGTAGCGCTTGCTTAACCGCCTTGGCTGCTACCGGGCTCATTGAAACATCCACTATTACATTGCCGTCTTCAGTGTGTATCAAGGCGGTATTGGCCTGATCGTAACCCAGGGCGACCCAGACATGCTCGGAAATCTGCTCAACTCGTGGCTCGCCGATAGCTTCCTCGCAGTGTTTACTGAGAACTTCGGGGGTCGTGACCGCCTTTTCTTGACTTGGGGTACCACAACTGATATTCGTTCCCATCAAAAGGAAAGCTGCCAGAATCAGAAGTGCTGCTTTAAAATCAATCACTAGACTTCTCATTAGGTTCACCTCCGTGTTTATGAAAAAACGTCATTTTCCACTTTACCTCTGCGCCCGAGATCGCCACATTGCTGGCACTTCTCGAAATGACAAAAAACATCAGGACGTCACTGATCAGATAAACAGGCGGCAGGGGGATTGAAAAGGGAACAGCCTACTTCGCTTCACTTAGCCGCTTTTTCAGATGGTAAATTACCTTTACCGGCGTGGGGTCTGTTTCGTAGAGGATGGCCAGGTAATAGCTAACCCAATCGCCGAGGTAAATCAGGCTCATCATCTGATTCAGTTCACCTTCGCCCTGGCTATTAATAATCTCGTGGCTGATGTCGTTCTGTTTCAGGAGCTCGCTAGTCACCTGGTAGCGAATCAAGATTCGTGGATGGATAGAAGGACAGCGGAGCAGGAGTACATACATCTTTGAGGCCAGTTCCGGGGGGAACTGGTAGCCGACTACAGCGTTGTGGTTGAGTTCAGGGAAAGTCTCGTAGAAAGCCCAGGCCTTGCTGTTCTCGTTAATTTGTGTCTTCCAGCGGTGGGCGACCTCAGAGAGAATACCGGCGCCGTAAATCACGGCTATTCTGCCGTGCAGCGTGGCAGATAGCTTCTTGGCTCGATTTGAGCTAGTTGAGACGGTTTCCCTAAGCTCTTCCAATTGCCCCTCAAGGTCTTGAATCATCGCCTCGATCTCAGCCGTTTTGTCTTCGAGTAGGCTTAGCTTTTGCAGAAAAGCTATAAGGGGCATGAAGCTATAGCCCAGGGCTGCTCGGGGTTGGGAGGTATGGTCTATAATGAAAACCGGCACTTTAGCATCTTCAGCTATAGTCTTCAGCTTGCCGCCGGTGGTCATCGCCAGCTTTTTACACTTCCTTTTCAGAGCCTGAGAAAAAGCAGACAGCGTTTCCTCGGTATTTCCTGAGTAGCTCGAGGCGATAATCAGCGTCCTTTCGTCAACAAAATCTGGCAGGTCGTAATCGCGATTGACGAAGATGATGGGCTTGATTTTTGCTGAAAGCAGGCTGCGGACTAAATCACCGCCTATTGCCGAGCCGCCCATGCCCAGAATTACCACTTTATCAATGGTGGCGTAATCTTTGGGTAGCTCAAAATCTTTAGCCTTCTGCCAAGCAGCACGGCATTGCTGGGGCAAGCCGTGGAGGTGCTCCAGCATGTTTGCTGGGTCGAGCTGTTTATATACTTGAACGTCGTCCAAATTGACCATATCTTAAAGCCCTAACAGCTTTTTACCGCTTTCCAGCAACTTCTGCACCTGTTTCGTGCTGTTAGCTTCGGCATAGATGCGGATGAGCGGCTCGGTGCCGGAAAAGCGGATGAGCAGCCAGGAATCATCAGCAAGGCAGTATTTATAACCATCGGTGGTGTCCAGTTTGGCTACCTTTATACCAGCGATGGAGCCGACATCGCCCTTAGCCAGCCTGTCAGATAGCATTTGGCGTTCATCGCTGGAGATATGGACATCAACGCGGTCATAGTAGTGGGGCCCGACCTTGCTAAACAAATATCCCAGCAGTTGTGATGGGGTCTTGCCTGTATTTATCATTAAGTCGAGGAAATACAGGCCGGCAAGTATGCCGTCGCGCTCAGGGACGTGACCGCGGAAGCCGTAGCCGCCGCTCTCCTCACCGCCGATAAGGGCATCCTTCTCTATCATCAGCGGCGCTACATATTTGAAGCCTACCGGCGTTTCATAGACGGGTACATCGAATTGATTTCCCAGCCGGTCAATCATAACGGTGTCGCTCAAGGTCTTGATTATGGGACCTCGCTCACCACGGATTTCGAGGAAGTAAAGGACAAGCAAGGAGAAGACCTGAAGCTGGTTGAGGAAGTTTCCTTTTTCATCGACGACGCCGATTCTGTCGGCATCGCCGTCATTTGCCAGACCTACCTCTGCCTTATGTTCCTTAATAAGGCTGGAAAGCTTGTTTAGATTTTTGGCTATAGGCTCGGGGTTGATTCCGGGGAATGATGGATTTCGATCACCGTTAATCTCGATGATTTCTATTTCACCACCTTTGAGAAGCTCCTTGAAATAGCCGATGCCAGCCCCATACATAGAGTCGACAATGACCTTTAATTGGCTGCGGCGAATAGCTTCCAGGTCAACAAGTCGTTTTAGCTGATTGAAGTACGCCGGGTCCGGATCGAGGTATGTTATCAGCCCATTTTTCAGGCTGTCAGCCAGGGGAAGTCGCTTCGCCCCGCCTGTGGATAGGACTTCGTTGGCATTCTTCTCTATTTCTACGGCGACCTCAGACGGAGCACTGGCTCCAGCCCCATCTTTGTATTTGAAGCCGTTCCAGCGTCCGGGATTATGGCTGGCGGTGATGATTATGCCGCCGATTGACTTGGTGGCGGTGACGGCATAGCTTATAACCGGTGTCGGCGCTGCTTTGGAGCAAAGATGCACCTTAATCTTGTTGCCAGCAAGCACTTCGGCAGCAGCGGCAGCGAAGTCTTCTGAAGCAAAACGGGTGTCATAGCCGATAACCAGCCCGCGCTCAGCAAGCTTAGCCTGTTTTAAGTAGTCGGCTACCCCTTGGGCACAGGCTCGGACGTTGGCGAAGGTGAAGTCTTCAGCGATAACTGCTCGCCAGCCGTCAGTGCCGAATTTGATAGCCTTATTCATGTGTTTCCTTCTTAGCCTTTTAATCCTGCTTCGGCTTTCAATATTTTGGCTTTGTCCGTTTTTTCCCAGGGCAGGTCGAGGTCGTCCCTGCCAAAATGCCCGTAAGCGGCGGTTTGCTTATAAATCGGGCGGCGAAGGTCGAGGTGCCTGATAATGGCTTCAGGGCGGAGGTCAAAGTGCTTCTTAATCAGGTCAGTGATGGTTTTGTCAGGCACCTTGCCTGTGCCAAAGGTCTCGCAGGAGATGGATAACGGGTGGGCAACGCCGATGACATAGGAAACCTGCACTTCGATGCGGTCAGCTAGCCCGGCAGCGACGATGTTCTTGGCAATATACCGTGTCATGTAGCTGGCGGACCGGTCGACCTTGGTAGGGTCTTTGCCTGAGAAGGCTCCACCGCCATGGCGGGCATAGCCACCGTAGGTATCGACTAATATCTTGCGGCCGGTGAAGCCGGTGTCTGATACCGGGCCACCGATGACGAACTGTCCAGCGCCATTTATGTAATAAGCTGTTTTATCATCCAGGAACTTTGATGGGATGACGGCCTTGATAACCTTCTCTTTTATGTCTTGCTCCATTTGGTCGCGGCTGATGCCAGGGTCATGATGAGCGCCGATGACTACAGCGTCCACCCTTTTAGGTTTGCCGTGGTCGTATTCCACGGTTACCTGTGATTTGCCATCGGGGCGGAGATAGGGTATGGTCTTGTCCTTCCTGACTTTAGCCAATTGGCGGCACAGCTTGTGTGCCAGTGATATGGGCAGTGGCATCAGTTCTGGTGTCTCGTTACAGGCGAAACCGAACATCATCCCCTGGTCGCCGGCGCCGGTCTTATCCAGCTCGTCGATTTTCCTTTCCTCTCTGGCTTCCTTTGATTTGGTTACGCCTGCGGAGATATCGGCCGATTGTTTCTTAATGGATACCAGTGTGCCCAGGCTTTCATAATCGAAGCCGTACTCCGGCTTGATATAGCCCACGTCTTTGACCACCTGACGCACAATGTCAGGTATTTCTATATAGCACTTGGTGGTAATTTCGCCCAGAACAATCACCAGGCCCACGGTTACGGCAACCTCGCAGGCAACCCTGGCAACGGGATCCTGCTTTATTATGGCATCGAGGACAGCATCAGCGACCTGGTCGCAGAGCTTATCTGGATGCCCCTCAGTGACCGACTCCGAGGCAAAAAAATAGGAAGCCGTGGTGTTAAAGCTGTTTGACAATTTTTTCTCCTCATGTTTATTCATTGTTAAAGGCACCTGGTTAGGGGCACCTACCTCTTTATCTTGCCCGGCAGTATGTATATATAAGGCTTGTGTAAAATTCGTCTGTGTATAAAGCGGTCCAGTCGTCTCATCGCCAGAAAGATGGTCCATATTAGAGCATCTTCTTTGTAATACGAGCGTACCTCCTCGGCAGTAATAGGTTTTATCTCTAAGCCTTTTGCCTCCTTGGCAAAGAAGTCATTGGCGACCTGAACTAGCTTTGGAATTAGCTCAGGGCGCTGCTCCTTATAGAAATTGGCGATAAGGTCTACCACAACCAGGTGGAAGTTATAATAGCGAGTCATGACATCTTTTAGGAAGAGCCAGCGGATCAGCCAATGGAGAAAGGAGGGCGCGCTGCGCAGGAATAATTCTGGATCGAGCTGCTCTTTACCGTTCTTTCGGATAAATGGGGTGCTGGTGTCGATGTAGTAGAGTTGCGTCTTTGAGTCTATGTGCGGACTGTTGGGGTTGAGACCCCTTATTGCCCAGTTGGATATCTGTCCGTCAATACCTATTTGGATGCCGGTGCCTTTTTCGTTAAAATCCCAGACCTTTTTTAGCTGTTTCAAGACAAGGCGGAAGAAAGTTATTAAGTCATCGTCTTTGAGGATATGGATGAGTTTATCGCCGAAGGATTCTGAAGGCAGCTTTTCCTGAACATCAAAGCAAACTATGTATCCAGCATCGCAGGCGAAAGAAACAAAACCGAATGGTGGCACATTTATGCCTACCTGGTCATTTAGTATGCGGTTGTACTCATCGTAGATGGTTTTGTATTGGTCTAGCTCTTCTTGGTGTCTAAAAATGGGCATGCGCTTGCAGGCCAGTTTTGGCTCGCCTTCGATTGCAAAGACGGTGCTTATCTCCCCATACCCCAGCACCTTTGCTGGGATTTTGCTGTTCTCTGGGTGACTTGGGTCAAGTCCCCTCTCGAATTCTTTCAGTAAGTCTGCGTTTATCTTCATGTCGCCGTTTCCCCCATTAGAGGCTAAGAAAATCTTTGGTATCCTTGAGAGCGCCGTCCAGACGCTCTAGTATCTCGTATGCAATCTCCTTGTCTATATTCAAAGGCGGCAATAGCTGACTGACTCGCCTATCGTTGTTAGCGTAGATGGAGAGTATACCGTGGTCATAGCAGACCTTGGTCATTATCGGCCCGCATTGTTCATTTATCATCTCAATGCCCATCATCAGCCCCAGTTGCCGCAGGCCAACCAATATGGTTGGATGCTTTGTCTTAAGTTCCTTGAAACCTTGGGCAAAGACCTCAGCCAACTCATGCACGTGCTCAAGGAATTCAGGGCGAGATGACTCCTCCAGCACTGCCAAGGCCACTGGGCAACCTACTTCGGCGCCTCCAAATGTGGACACATGGATGAACGGGTGTTCGTGAAAGAAGGATTCAAATTCCTTTCTGAAACACGTGGTGCTCATGGGGTAAATTCCGCCTGATAGACCCTTGCCGATGACCATGATATCCGGCACTACATCGTAATGTTCGATTCCCCAGAGCTTGCCGGTGCGTCCCAGCCCGGTCTGGACCTCGTCAATAATCAATAAGGCGCCGTTCTCACTGCAGAGGCTCTTTACCTGTGGGAAGAAGTCTGCTGGCGGTATCGGCATTCCGGATGTGGCGGGTATGGTCTCGAATATCATTGCTGCCGTGTTTTTATCCATAGCTTGCTTCAGTGCAGCGATGTCGCCAAAAGGCACCTGGACAAAACCAGGTGGGTTGGGGCCGAAAGGCTGACGGTATTGCTCATCACCGGTAGCCAGTGCCAGGCCGGTATGTCCGTGATAGCCGCCCAAAGCTGAGATGATTTTGAGCTTGCCGGTATAGCCCCTGGCCAGTTTGATGGCTAGGTCGATGGCTTCGCCCCCGCTGACACCGAAGACAGTGTAGGTGATGTCGCCCGGGATTAACTGTGCCAACCTTTCTGCTAGTATTGCCCGTTGCTCGCTGACAAAATGGTGGTTGCCGATATCAAGCTCCTTAAGGCTATTCATTAGGGCAGCGATGATTTTGGGATTGTGATGCCCCAGATTGAATACGCCTCCATTGCAGTGGCAGTTAATCAGCCTTTTGTCGCTGGTGGCATCCCAGACATAAGCCCCTTCTCTGCGGCCGAAGACAAAGTCCAGGCCGAACATTTTGAACGTCTCCACCTTACCCGAAGACACATGCTCGGCAAAGCGGTTTACAATCCCTTCTTTATTGTCTAAACCAATGTATTTCATATTAAGCCCTTTTCCAGGCTATGTCCCCTCCTCCCAGCTTTCTAGGTATTTCTTTTGTTCCTTGGTTAAAGAATCGATGGCTATGTTCATGGCTTTGAGTTTCAGTCGACCTATCTCATTATCTATTTCTTCGGGCACGGGGTAAACCTTTGGTTGAAGCTTCCCCTTATTCTTGACCAGATATTCAAGGCATAGTGCCTGGTTGGCAAAGCTCATGTCCATGACGCTGGCGGGATGTCCCTCGGCCGCCGCCAGATTTATCAGCCTGCCCTCACCCAGGAGATAAAGCCGGCGTCCGTCAGCCAAATTATACTCATCAACAAAGGGGCGCATCTGCCTTTTCGACTTGGCTAATTTCTCCAGTGCCGATATGTTTATCTCGACATTGAAATGGCCGCTGTTGGCCAGAATAGCCCCGTCCTTCATCTGGGAGAAGTGAGCCTTATCGATAACATTGATATCTCCGGTGGTGGTGATAAAGATGTCCCCAATCTTAGCCGCCTCGATTAGAGGCATAACCTGGTAGCCATCCATGGCGGCTTCGAGGGCTGAGATAGGATTGACTTCGGTTACGATTATCCAGGCGCCCATCCCTTGGGCTCTTCGGGCTATACCCCTGCCGCACCAGCCGTAGCCGCAGACCACTACCTTTTTCCCCGCCCACAGAACATTAGTGGCTCGGGTGATGCCGTCGATGGTGCTCTGTCCCGTGCCATAGCGGTTGTCAAAAAAGTGTTTGGTTTTAGCATCGTTCACGGCGACAATGGGATACTTCAGTTTGCCTTCATCGGCCATATTTCTCAATCTTATCACGCCGGTGGTGGTTTCCTCAGTGCCGCCTATTATACTTCGTAGAAGTTGAGTCTTTTCCCGATGGGCGGTGCTGACCAGGTCAGCACCATCGTCTACGGTGAGATGCGGTTTATGCTCCAGTGCAGAATTTATGTGCTTATAATATGTCTTGTTATCTTCGCCCTTGATGGCGAAGGTGGGCAGGCCGTATTCAACAAGCGCTGCCGCCGCATCATCTTGGGTGCTCAGTGGGTTTGAGGCGCATAAAACCAGCTCGGCGCCACCATCTTTTAGAGTCAAGGCCAGGTTGGCTGTCTCTGTGGTGATATGGAGACAGGCAGAAATGCGTACACCTTTCAAAGGCTTTTCTTTGGAAAATCTTTGTCTAATTAGCTTGATTACCGGCATCTCCCGACCGGCCCATTCGATGCGCAGCTTGCCGGCTGAAGCCAGGGAGGTGTCTTTAACATCGTAGCTCTTTATACTCATGGGCTACTCCTTATTATAATTTATCTGAAATCTGTCTGCATGAAAGAGTACTTGAGCACAACATCCAATCATGGATGTGCAAGTCTATTTTCATCTATTTCTTTTGCACGTTGGTGATGTACCAGTCCTCAGGCTGGTCATTACGGGTATCAACTATGAAGTGGATAATATTAAGGTTAGGATACAAGCCCTTTAAGTCGTCCAGATTTACTTCTTCGAACTTCTTTTTATTGCTGAAGTAGGCTTCTTCGGTTAGCGCGTTCGATTCATAATCTTCCTTGGTGCGCTTTAGTATCCGCGCGATGGACACTTCCTGTGGACAGTCTGTCTGCATGATGATAAAGGTCAGGTTGTGTTTGGTGGCTATGGCAGCGGCACGTCTTCTTAATGACTGCGTGACGAAAGTGGCATCGAGAATCACGCCATCGCCCTCACTTAGAATCTCCTCGGCTCGGGTGAACATCTCATCATAGACCAGTGTCCGTTTATCCATGTTAGAGGCGACTTTCTCATCAAATATGTCCTCGTTTTTCAGTACCTCCAGTCTAATCAGGTCAGTTCGAAGGAGCGGATAACCCTTAATCTTGGACACTTCCTCAGTCGTCTCGGTTTTCCAGGTACCGGGCAGGCCACAAACAATAAGCAAGAACCTGGTCCCCAACTCGTTTTCCACAAATCCAACAAACGGCTGTCTCAATCTATTGCCTCTTTTTATCCGCTACTATATAGACAAGCCCAACGTTCACCTAATCCGATTTAGCTTACTCCATTCCTAATATATCATATATATGACTCGGCAAGCTCGAAATACCTCTTAGCGGCAGCCAGAACGTTTGTCTTTTCCTCCTCCGGGACATGAGGGTCATCCAGCATGAAACTGGCTACTTTGCCCCGAACATAGGCGCGATAACACTTGTAGAAGTTTAGCAGCTGGAGCAGTTCTTTATCCTGACTAAAGCTGACATAAGCATTGACGAAAGCCTGGGACAGGTCGGCTCGTTGAAAGCGGTCCAGGTCCATAGCCAGGAAGGCGACTTCGGAAGCAACATCACCATATCTGAACCTGTCATTGAACTCGATGCAGTCGTAGATATAGATTCCATTGCTGAGACAGACGTGGGCAGCGTGAAGGTCGCCATGGCAATCTCTTATCCTGCCGTCCTTGACTCGGTTATCAAACAGGGACTTATTCGATTCAGCGAAGTTATCGGTGTAAACCTTGATTTGGCGATATTGCTGGGCAGTGATGGAAACGCCGATATATTTCTCGGTCTGGGCAAAGTTTTCATCGGTGTTTACCTTAACGGCGTCCAGTTTACCGTAGGCGCTGATTTCCGGGCTTGTTTTGGCTTTGTCGTGAAATGCCGCCAGTTTTTCAGCTACCCTTAGCACCATCTCCTCGGTCACCAAATCCTGGGGCAAAAGCCTGTCCATCATCCGCTCCTGAGGTAGCTGTTTCATTTTCACTGCATATTCGATTATCTTTCCCTTGCCGCCGAGGTGAATTTGCCCCCGACTGCTGACTATAGCCACGACTTCCAAATAGACGTCGGGGCAAAGGCGTCTGTTCAGTTCTATTTCCTGCTGGCAGAAGAAGCGGCGCTTCTCCAGTGTGGTGTAGTCCAGATAGCCCAAATCAACCGGTTTTTTTATTTTGTAGACGTAGTCGCCGCTGAGAAACAGGAATGACATCTGGGTCTGCACCAACTCTACCTTTTGCGGTTTATGAGGATAGGTTTCAGGTTTAAGTAATGCTTGAACTAAAGCTGGTTGTTTTGTCACTTTTCTATTTTAAACATAAGCAAGTTTCTAGCATGCATAGGGTGGTCTACAATATCACTCGTAGACCACCCTTAACTATCAAACGGGAATTATCACCTCCCGTATTTATTTGCTGGCTACTCAGGCCTTAGATACGTAGCTTGTTAAACCAAACTGCCTCATGGCACTACATGAAGAACCTGGACTCTGGTTACGGTACCTTGAGCATTTGTGGCTCTGAGCGTGTAGGTATGGGTTCCCAGCGCCGGCGTGAGTATTCTGTTCCCGCTGTGAGACTCTGATATGCCGTTTATGGTCACGCTGGCAGCATTTTGTACTTCCCAGCGCATTACCGCCTTGTTGGGTCCAGGTCCGGGTGGGTGATGGATAGTATTCGGGCTGATATCGAAGACCACTATATTGGGTGGCAGCGCCGGTGGTGGTGTAGTTGAAGTTGATGAAGTTACAGTGACGGTCACGGACTGTGTAACGCTTCCGGCACTATTGCTGGCAGTCAACGTATAGGTTGTGCTGGAACTTGGCGAAACCGAAGTGGTTCCGGCCGCCGCCAATCCGCTGCCGACGTTCTGGTCTATCTGGATACTGGTGGCGTTGGTAACGTTCCAGAGCAGCGTTGTTGACTCTCCCTCCGTTATATCGGTTGAAGTGGCGGAGAATGCCACGATGGTTGGCACGCTTGTGGTGGTAGTCTCTGTAGTTGTTGATGTAGGCCAGCAGGCGAGAGAACTCAGTGCTAGGCCGCTGATCAGCAATAATAGCAAACCGAATAAAAACACCTTCTTCATGTCTACCTCCTGATACTTTTGACAATGAGTATAACGGTGACGTATTTCGATGTCAATAGCCTTTAAGTCCCTAGGCTGAAGAGCGGCTTGGCTTCGTCACCAGCAGAATACTTGTCCCCGGGGAAGACCGCATGCCCCATCTGCACTTTTTTGCCCATTATCTCCATGGTCACTTTGCTTGGGTCAATGCCGGTCAGGTTACCCATTATCCACGGCCCTTCGTCTAGTTCCACCAGAACTATGACATACGGGCATTCTCCCTCACGTCCTTCTGGTGCCACGAAAACAGTGGTAAAAGTCTGTATCTTGCCCTTGCCGCTCAATTCCACGATGTCTAGTTCGGTGCTGGAACAATTTCCGCAGGCTATTTTCGGTGGCACAATTATGTTGCCACACTGTTTGCATTTCAATCCCAGCAGTTTGTTTTGTTTAAGCGCCTCATTATATTGTTTGAAACTAAGTTTATGTTCCACTTTTAGCCTCCTTCGGAATTAGACTGCGGTCGTATTACCAGCCCCTCTTCAGAATCACGTTGCAAAGTGTGCCACCATCTCCACCAAGTGTATCGGTCATGCCTATCTTGGCTCCTTCGACCTGGCGTTCACCGCATTCGCCTCTCAACTGCTTCACTATTTCATATACCTGAGCAGTGCCAGTGGCGCCTATCGGGTGCCCCTTGGCTTTTAGGCCGCCGGACGGGTTTACCGGTATCTTGCCTCCGAGCCTGGTCTCACCTTTCTCCACAGCCTCACCGGATTTACCGAATTCGAAGAATCCGAGGCTGTCTAGGGCAACGATTGTAGCTATGCTGAAGCAGTCGTGAAGCTCAACTACATCTATATCCTTGGGTGTAAGCCCGGCCATTTTATAGGATTGCTCGGCAGCCAGTTCCCTAGACCTGAGCCGCGGCAGGTACTCTTTCTGGCTGAGCAGGTTTCCAGCTGAAGCCTGACCGACGCCGACCACATAAACGGGCTTATTGGTCAGCTTCTTAGCTTTTTCTTCTGAAGCTAGAATGATGGCTGAACCACCATCGGAGAAGGGGCAGCAGTCGTAGAGCTGGAGAGGTTGGCATACCATAAAGCTGTTGAGCACATCATCTACAGTTATCTCTTTTTGGAATTGGGCTTTGGGATTGCGTGCGCCGTAGTAGTGGGAGTTGACAGTAACTTGAGCCATCTGCTGCTTGAGCTTTTCCAGCGGTATGCCGTACCTCTTTGCATAAAGGTGGGCAAGCAGTGCAAAGACGCCGGGGAAGGTGATTCCGCTTGGGTATTCATAACGGCTGTCGCTGGCCATGGCGAAGGTCCGGGTGGCTAAAGGCGTGCCCATCTTGGCAGCGGTCTCAGCGCCACCGGCCAGAACTATGTCATAGAATCCTGAAGCCACCCACATGAAGGCATCTCGGAAGGCAGCGCTGGATGAAGCGCAGGCGTTTTCGTATTTGTTGGCCGGTATATGCGAGGCGCCGATATAGTCGGCGGCAAAAGCTTGCGGTTGTGCCTGTCCCTCGGCGAAGTCCCCCAACGCGTTGCCCATAAACAAAGCCTGCATATCTTTTGGCTTCAAGTTAGACTCGTTTATGGCGTCGATGGCGGCTTCAGCAAACAGTTCAACGGTTGTCTTATCTTGCTTGCCGCTGAATTTCGTCATCCCAACGCCAACTACAGCTACTTTTCTCATACGTCTATACCTCCATTCATTACTTTATCAACTCCTCTTCTAAACTATCTTCCCCCTTTCCTTAAAAAGGAGAGGGGGACCAAGGGGGTGAGGTTCAAACAAACATTATTTTATCAGCTTTGGCCGACATTGACTACAAAAAGTGGCTTGCTTCCAGTCGGTATCAGCCAGGCTATTGGAAAAGTGCATAACACACTTGGTATTGTTGCAGTGTTCTAAGCCAAAAGTATGCCCTAGTTCATGAACCGCCTCCTTGGTAGCTCTGTCCAGAAAAAAAGGTTCGTCCGAAGGCAACTCGTAAAATTCCTGTCTCAGACGGCATAAAGAGATAAGAGCTACTCCGGAGGCTATATCAGCCTGACCGAAGACGAAGTTCAGCCCCGAGGCATAAAGGTCAACATCAACTATGCCCAAGACCTTTTCATCCTTGGCCACGCCTGATTTCTTCAGCTTGGCAAGTAGTTTTGAAGCCAGGTATTGCCCTCGCTTTGAGTCGTAGGCCTGCTCAAGCTTGCTAGCCTCTGGGATTATCTCTACAGGGCAGCCAAAGGTTTGATTCAGCTTTTCCTTGAGCTCTTGTAGTATGTTACTATCAATGCTGCCTATCGGCTTAAGGATTATCTTCACGTGCAGTCTATTTCACCCAATCAAGTATTTCTTTCAACACCTGATCGTGGTTAGCTCGGGTAAGCTGGACAACTTTTACCCTGGCGTGGCGTTTTATGTCATCGGCGAAAGGGTGGGGGCTGAGCATAACCGTGCCCAGAACTTTCTTGCCGCTATCTATCGCCTTGAGCACGGCTTGTCTAAAGCGGGGCGAGAAAAGCTCCATCTTGCCGATTTCGTCGATAACTATTAAATCGCTTTCCTCTATCGCCTGATTAATGGCGGTAACACCAACGTTATCCAGATTCTGGACGTCGACGCCGTACTTGCTCACTTGATAATGGCCGGGGAAGTCAACATGTGCCAGCATGGCGTCCTGCCCATCTAAGGTAACAATCCTGAAGCCCTGCCTTGCTCCGCCGGTTCTTATCTCTTCGGTATAAAAGCCGCCGGCTTTGGCTTTAGACATGGCTACCGCCTGTCTGATGACGGTAGTTTTGCCTGTACCCGGGCTACCGGTTAAGAGGTAGACATTGGCCATTAAGTCTATGTGGCTTCGGTCTTCTTCTTTCGGGCGGGCTTTTTCGGCTCTTCTGCCGGTTCTTCTGCCTTCGCTTTAGCCGCCTTTGCCTTTGGTTTGGCGGTTACGGCTTCGGCCACGGCCTCAGTCTTCTTTAAAGCACGCTTTTTGGCTGCTTCTGCTGCCTTTGGTTTGGCGGTTACAGCTTCAGCCGCGGCGGCTTCTACCTTCTTCCTGCTTGGTTTTTTCGGTGCTTCCTCTGCTACTTTTGCTTTAGCCGCTTTTGGTTTTGCCCTTACAGCTTTAGCCGGGGCTTTTGCTACGACGGATGCCTCTTCTTTCGCCTTCGGTTTTGGGGTTACAGCTTCAGGTGCGGCGACTGCCTCTGCCATCTTCTTTCTGGCCGGCTTCTTCGGTGCTGGCGGTGCCTCAACAACTGCCACTGCTGGTTTGGCTGCCGCGACGTCAATGCCAGCCAGCGCCATCATCTTTCTTCTCTCTTCCAGCTTCTTGCGGCGTTTGCGATGCTTTAGGATAGCCATTCTTCTACTTTTATTCATCGTTTACCACCCAATCTAACAAATCTCAGACTTTTCAGTGTATTATCGCTTAAGTAGCTTGAGATTTCAAATTTCACCCTCACTGTCATCGCGAGGAGCTTCAGCGACGTGGCGATCTCATTAAACGTAGGGACAGACCTTTAGGTCTGTCCGCTGTGGACAGGTTTGAAAACCTGTCCCTACATTTCTCTGTTAAACAGAGTGCTTGCTCCTCACCTTGACTGAAAGCTCAGCCAGCAATTCCAATGAGTGTATGGCAGCTTCAGTGGACATGGACGCCAGCGTACAGGAAGGGGTGAGTAACCCTTGGGCGATTAGCTGCTTAAAGGGAATGCCCTCTCGAGTAAAAGGTGCCATGGCTTCACCAAGCCGGTCATACAGGCTGGCTACAGATTCTTTGGCTGAAGCCTCCTCGGCGTTAGGTATAATGCCCCAGGCGATGCTACCGCCCCGCTCCACAAAGGCTTTCACTTCGGCAGGATAGCAGCTCAGTGAGTCGGCATAGTTATAGGCATCGAAGCTCAGTATGTCAGTTGAGCTTTTCAGAAGCAATGACCAGTCTGTGCTGCCGCAGCAGTGCACTCCTTTAAGTCCGGTTATGCCGCTGAAAACCTCTTCCAACAAGGTCGTTACCTGCTCATTAGGAACGGCGACGAAGGCTGTGCCCAGTGAGGTCAGGTAAGGCTCGTCAACAAAGATGATAGTATTTGGTGAAATCTGGCTTAAGAAACTTTCCTGCCACATGGCTTTCAGTCGCAGAAACTTTGATAGGGCTTCAGCCAGAAGGGCGTCATAAAGTATGCCTCGTTGTTCTCGGTCGGTGACGCAGAGCCCCCAGGTGATAGGACCTGTTATTTGCCCCTTGACCATACTGGGATGCTGTTCCTTTAGAGCCAGAAAAGCATGTAGCCCGGCAGCATATTCGGCGCTTATGCCGTAGTCGTCAGAATTATCCTCCGAGGCGGCGTTATAAAGCTGCTCAAGCTGACTGTCGAAATCCGCCGTGCGTTCCACGTAGACTTTAGCCTCCTCCAGTACCACCCCGGGGAAGCCTTCGCTGAACTGGGCATACATATTCTCCAGTTGGGAGCGTTTCGGCAGTTGCGGCCAGGCAGGCAGGTCAGGCAGATATTTAGCCACCAGAGAACATGCCTCCTTCGGGTCAGTCTGAGGCATACTCCCTATAGCCGTGGGCAGACAGTTGAATTCTATTTTAGCTACCATTTTTCAGTGCCTTGTGTTTTGTCAGGAATTGTGGGACTCTGTTCTTTGATTTATATGCTTGGAGTCTCGTTAGTGGTTGGGCACCTGGTTGAGCATAGGTTGCCTTCGGTGTCGTTTACACCTTAATGCGTACCAGTTCCTCCTCCTCTTTTGGTTCGAAGGGAGTAGCCAGCATATCCTCAGCCCCAATTCTCAAAGATTCTATGAGCTTCTCTTTGCTTCGTTCCTGAGCATTGACGCCGGGTAAATCTATAAGCCAGCCAATCCACCAATCTCCGCTTTTCTTAATTGCCGCTCTAAACTCCATAATAAACATCACTCCTTTCTTCACCGGGGCATAGGAATATCCAAATCCCTACAAATCTTCCTTGCCAGTTCGTCCACTATCTCTCTATGTCTCGGAATTTCAGTCCTATATTTGCCCTTTTGATATATGCTATGTCTTCGTCCCTCTCTCAGGAGGAATGCACCGTGATAGGTTAGATGCTTTATAAGCTCTTTCCTTTTCACAATTATAGCTTCTCTTTGCTTACAATTCCCACCTTATATTTTAACATGAATTCATAATACCACGATTACCTCTGGTGCGGTCAACATATTGTATTGTTGTGTTAGTGTAGGGACAGGTCTTTAGACCTGTCCGCAAGCGACGGACTACTTTATATACTTGCCGATAATTGGTGCCAGGTCTTTCTTAACCTGCTCTGGTATAAGCTTCGGGGAGGTGATTATGGCATTTTTTAGGGCGCTGGCGCAAATACAATTCCTTGCCTTAGGCAGACGGGTTATGGCTTGCCTCAGCAGCCTTTTGACGGTTTCGGTGCCTCGCCTCAGATTGTCAATGACCATGTCGACGGTCACCACCTCGTAGGTCTCTTTCCAGCAGTCATAATCGGTTACCACAGCCATGGTGGCATAGCAGATTTCCGCCTCCCGCGCCAGTTTAGCCTCTGGCAGACCGGTCATGAAGATGACGTCAGCTCCCCACGACCGGTACAGCTCTGACTCAGCCCTGGTGGAGAACTGTGGTCCTTCCATGACGATGCAGGTGCCGCCGTCATGAGCCCGAATCTCGAGCTTGCGCGCTGAATCGTATAGTATATCGCCGAGTACCGGGCAGAAGGGGTCGGCAAAGGCGACATGCCCCACTATACCCTTGCCGAAGAAGGTATCCTGCCTGAGGAAGGTGCGGTCGATAATCTGGTCAGGGATAACTATGTCCAGAGGCCTAATTTTCTCCTGTAGGCTGCCGACAGTGGCTACGGAGAGTATCCATTCCACGCCCAGCGACTTCATGGCGTAGATGTTGGCTTTTGACGGCAGCTCGGTGGGGCTGATGGGATGTCCCCTGCCGTGCCTGGGCAGAAAAGCCACATTCACCCCTTCCAGTTTGCCCAGTGTAATAGCGTCGCTCGGGTCGCCGAACGGCGTCTTTATCCTTGTTTCCTTAGCCTCGGTCATGCCTTCGATTTGGTACAGCCCACTCCCGCCGATAATGCCAACTTTAGCTTCAGTCATATTCAAGCCTCCTCGTTATAAATGTAAAAATCAAATATCAAAAGTCAAAATGGCATCTCGAAGATTATCGTTGTAATCGGATAATATCGCTGTAATCGAAAAATTTCTGCCATTTTGACTTTTAGCCTTTAACCTTTAACTTCTCCGTTTCCCCGTAGCACAGCAGGTGGTCTCCAGCCTGCACAACCTCTTTAGCTCCGGGCGAAGGTAATACCTTGTCGCCTCTTTCAATCGCCAGTATGGTGATTTTGTGCTTTGCCAGGCTGGTGTTGCCTATTTTACAGCCCACCTCCGGCGCTTTCTCGGCTATGGTCAGGCGGGCTATGCTGTAGTCGCCTGCCTGATGAATTATTTCCGCGTTTGCTAGTTCAGCCTTGAAATATGCCGAACGCTTCAGCCGGTTGACTATTAGGGTCGCCAGCTTATCCAGGACGCCTATCCAGAACAGCACCAGCAGGGCAACTGCTGGCAGTGCTGCGAGGATGAGGACAAAGGGTGAGGTCGGTTTCGATGGTTGCATACCGAATATGACAAACATGAATATCAAAATTAAGAACAGTACGATGCCGACGCTGCCCAAAAACATCAGATAGCTGGCTATCTGTCGACGCCTGGGATGGCCAACTATATCTTCTGACTCTCTGGTGGTAAAGCCGCTAGTGGTTAGCGCTGACAACGCCTGGAAGCGGGCTCTCGACCGCTCCATGCCGGTAGCTTCCAGCGCAATGGAGCCGAACCACAGTAAAAATAGCCATACCGTGATGAACACCAGCATCAATGCAGGTTGCATTTTACCCCTCCGTATTTAGACTTGCCCAGCTACTAGGGCTGTGCGGAAATGCAAAGATTATACTTGGAAATCTCGTTGCTGACAATCAAGCGTGCTCTTCCCCCCGCTCATCCTGAGCCTGTCGAAGGATCTGAGCCTTCCCTCTGTCATTGCGAGGCACGCAGTGCCGTGGTAATCTCATCGCCTTATTTATTCTCTCTCCCCTGTTCCCCCGCTTATTCTGACCCCTTCCTCCCCGTTCATCCTGAGCCCGTCGAAGGATTCCTGCCTTCCTTCTGTCATTGCGAGGAGCACCAGCGACGAAGCAATCTCGGCGGAGAGTAGGCGGGTATGAGATTGCCACGCCTTCGGCTCGCAATGACCCCGGGAACACTTGGGTCATTTGAATTTGTTTAGGATTTGGTGCTTAGGGTTTAGGATTTAATGCTCACCCTCACCTTAATCCTCTCCCGTCGAGGGAGAGGAGATTAAATATTAAGTCTCTCTCCCCAGGCGAGAGAAAATCTATAGAATCCTCTCTCCCCTGGAGGGAGAGAGTTAGAGTGAGGGGGAAAAGCAGGTATTCTATTTCTCTTTGGCTGGGTGTATAATCGGGGTGGTATCCAGTCCAAGTAGTTGAATGCAATGCCGAGAGGGGGTCAATCTAATGATTAGAATATTACTCAACATACTTATAGCCCTGGTTCTTATCGCACTGATATGGTGGGTGCTTACCAGGTTCATCTGCCCTATGTTTTGATGCAGATTTAGCTCTCGCTCCAAATTTGTATCAGAAGCTATTCTGATTATTTTTAACCAGCGGTTTATGTCGAGATGAAGGGGAGCATGGCGCTGTTGATTAGGAAGTTGTCAGATATCTTCGTGAGTAAGTTATTTGCGGTTGTCCTGATTTCACTTTTACTATTCTGCCTAAGTATTTTCCCAACAGCCAATGCATCTGCGCAGAACTGCTACGCGGATTGGGATATTACTGGTATGAGTGGCATTAAGACCAATTACCAGTCCGGGGAAACCATCAGTGGTAGTGTAAGCTTCAAGATAAACAATCCGCCTGACGTCCCAGCGTGTATTCAACAGATTTTGGTAGGGCTAGTCGATTCGCAAAATACGGTCGTTGATGTTAAATGCATATATGATGGGGTACCGAAGGTGTGCCCCCAGTGGACAACTGGCACGGTAAGCGTTCATTGGGACAATCCAGGTATTCCTGGTACCTATCGACTCCGTGCCATGCAAGACGGCAACTATTCTTGCTCAGATGCCGAGCTAAATTTTCGTTCAAAGGAAGCAAACAAAACATATAAAACTATAGCCACAATAACAATCTCTGGTGGTCCTCCACCACCGCCACCTCCTCCTCCAATATCAGAGTGGTTGAAAGCGGCGGTGAAAAAAATTCAAGATTCGGTAGCACAAATCGGGCAGACAATAAGCTCAATAATCCAACGAATATGGCATATAATAAAGACTAAGGTATTGCCGCTGGCTATTGTGGTCATAGTCGCAATAGTCCTTTGGAAAATTATAGGAGGAAGACCCCCGCCACGACCATCCAAGCGACCTTATATCCCAAAATGGACTTTCGAAGCACAAGGTATGGAAAATGAAAAAGAATTTAAAATTTGGGATGAGATCAAATACTTCCGACAACGGAAAAGTTGTAAAACTGAGCCAGATTATCAAGAAGAACTTTATAGATACCTAAACAGAAAATTTCCTAAT
Source organism: Chloroflexota bacterium (assembly GCA_016875875.1). NCBI lineage: Bacteria > Bacillati > Chloroflexota > Chloroflexota bacterium. Next base: position 206,415 of record VGOP01000003.1, read on the forward strand.
GCGGAAGAGCAAGTATTAGTTGGGCCCCAAGCAAAAATCGACATAAAAATAGATAAGATTGGAATTGAAATTAAGGTGTCTACAAAAGCTTCTGATTTTCATAAATTACGTGGTCAAATACATAATTACACATTTTATTTTGACCTAGTATATGTTGTTTTGTTCGACCCAAAATTTTCGGATGCTCAATTTGATGTATTAAAAACAGAAATCCTAAGAGATTGGCCGAATGGTGTTGGCGTGATTACGAAACCCGGTTAACTACTTTCAAAGCATCTCCTTAGCATAAACGCAGGTTACATTTTGGTCCCTTGTAGTCGGGCAGACTTGCTGCCAATCTATAATGCAAACTGCAAGATTATACTTGGGAACCGCGATAGCGACAATTATCCTATGTTGAGTTTCATTCATAATTACAAACAACGATTAAAGTTATGGATAGATCAAAATTGAACAAAATCGCTGCACTTTTATTTAGTGGTGGTTTTTAAATGTTTTAAAGCCTCTTTAGCCATTTGTTCAAAATATTCGGCATATCCTTTTTGTCTGCCTGGCTGGGTCCTAAAGTGGTTAATAAAGGGTTCTAACCGTTCCCACATTGCGTTAGCCATTTGCCATATACCTTGAGGTGCTTCTGAATAACTACTGTAGCCTGTTTTTAAGAAGAAGCCGACGTTGTCAAGCGCATTAATGGTTCTTTCTATAGAATGAACTCGCTCTCTACCTATCTGGTCTAGTATTTTGGGTATATTTTTAAAATCCAAGTGTCCTTTATCTACAAGTGTATAAATATAATTTCTGTCTTCTCTGGCCTTATCATTATCCACAGTATCAATGATTCTTGCCATTACAGAGTAATCACGTGCTTTACGGGATTCATCACGATTTTTCCAGGTAATATACCCTACCACTGCGGATATAATTAACGCAAATGCAGAAAAGATAATACTAATCCAGCCCATACTCTACGATTATAAACCTCTATGTAAATTCAATCAAAGATGTAGTTGTAGATCCATTGCTCTTAAATAAATCTTACCTTAGTAATTCCTTAAATCTCTCTGTATATAGTTTCGTAATTATACCTTTCTCGGTGATGATGGCGGTTATGTATTTGTGCGGGGTGATGTCGAAGGCGGGGTTGGCGGCTTTGACGCCCTTTGGCGCCAGGCGGATGCCGCCGATGCTAGTTACCTCTTCGGGATCGCGCTCTTCGATGGGTATTTGGGTGCCGGATTTCAAAGACAAATCGATGGTGCTGGTGGGCGCTGCCACATAGAACGGTATGCCGTTTTCTTTAGCCAGTACGGCTAGGGTGTAGGAGCCGATTTTGTTGGCGGTGTCACCGTTGGCGGCAATCCTGTCGGCACCGAGCAGCACGCAGTTCACCTTGCCCCTGTTTATGAAATAGCCAGCCATGGAATCGGTAATTAGAGTTACCGGTATGTCGTCCTGCATCAGCTCCCAGGTGGTGAGGCGGGTGCCCTGGAGCAGCGGGCGCGTCTCGGTGGCGATGGCCTCGATTTTTTTGCCCTGCTTCGCGGCGGCTTTGATGACGCCTAAAGCCGTGCCGTAGCCGGCAGTAGCCAGTGGACCGGCGTTGCAGTGGGTCAGTATGACAAAGCCATCCTTGATAAGCTCAGCGCCGATACGGCTGAGACGCTCGGTGGCGGCTTGTTCATCGGCGTGAATTGCCTTTGCCTCATCGATGAGCGACTGCTTTATGGTGGCGAAATCAGCCACTGTAGCCGCCTGTTTCATGCGGTCGATGGCGCGGAATATATTGACCGCCGTGGGTCTGGCTGAGGCGAAGGCGCGCAGGATTTTATCAAGTTGACTGAGGAACCTTGCCTTATTCTGTGCCTTTATATTTTGTGCGCCGAGGGCGATGCCGTAGGCGGCAGCCACGCCGATTGCTGGCGCGCCGCGCACCTTCAGCGACTTGATGGCGGCGACGACCTCGGTGTAGCTGTGGAGCTCGACAAAGACCAGCTTGCCAGGCAGTTTTGTCTGGTCGATGATTTTAATTTTGTTCCCCAGATATTCAATCGGTTTCATGATAAGTCAAAAGTTAAAGGCCAAAGGTCAAAATTACAAATTAAAAGTTAAAATTAAATGTCTACTTTTAGGTACTTGGGTTGCTTCGCCTCCAGTCAATCAATGCTTTTTTCAGGTTTTCGAGGAACAGGTCGCGGTCGCTGGGGGTTATATTTACATTCCAGCCTTTTTTTCGAATTATTTGCACGGTGCGCTCGTTTGAGAAACAGGTGGCGAAGTTGATGCCGAAGGTCGCCCCCTCTGGCTTGGCGGCAGTTTCCAGGTTGTCGAAGGGGATATTGAAAGAGAATGGGCCACCGAGGACTATTCTAAACTTGCTATCGAGTATCTGGTACTTCCTGGGAAGTATTGCCCAGTATAAGGCAGCCATAAGGATGGTTGTGGCAAACATGCCAATCGCTGCCTCGACTTCGGCGATGAATAGATAATATACCCCGGCAATGATGAAGAACACAGGCAGCACCATAATGGCTTTAAGATATACGTCATAGCGGGGGATGTCTTCGTAAATTACAGCGTCCATTTAACAGCTCCTATCCAACTCCAGTGCGGGGCATCTGATACAGGTTCTCGGATATACATATTAGCTGAAAATACCCCGCAATGCTACATGCGCCTGGGAAAACCCTAAATCCCAATTTCTAAGCTCCAAACAAATTCAAATATCCCAATCAAAAATGATCGCATTGATGTCGACTGATAGCGGCGATTATACTTGAGATTGCTTCGGCTTCGCCTCGCAATGACATTTTTGGGCGAGCCCTTAGTGTTTTGAATTTAAGTATTGGAATTTTGATATTGTTTAGGGTTTGGCTTTTAGTATTTAGAATTTCTATTCCAGAATAACTTCTGGCAACTATCGCTTTTGTAGACACAGTTGATGTAAAATGGGCGATGTGATATTTAAAAGAAGGAGGGTGTGAAATGCCTACGGCAAAGGTTGGCGATATAAATATCTACTATGAGAGCCAGGGCGATGGTGAACCAATATTGCTAATACAGGGCTATGGGCAGTACTCTGGACACTGGGAAACCCTGATTCCTCCCCTTTCTAAGGAGTATCGCGTGATTTCTTTTGACAACCGGGGTACCGGGCGGAGCGACAAGCCAGACATACCTTACACCATGAAGATGATGGCCGATGATGCCAAGGGATTGCTCGATGCCATCGGTGTTGACTCGGCACATGTTTTCGGCGTTTCTATGGGCGGCATGATCTCTCAGGAGTTTGCACTTAATCATCCTGACAAGTTGATAAGTCTCATACTGGGTTGCACCCAGTGTGGGGGAGAAAAAACGATATTGCCCTCCGAGGAGGCGCTGGCATTTCTTTTCAGCCCGGAGATGGCAAAATTGCCCGTGGAGGAGCGAGCCAGGCAGACGGCGCCCTGGCTGTGGACTCAGGAATTCATCGATAAATATCCTGAGGCTGTTGAATTTTATGTAGCCATCACCTCGAAATATCCCACGCCGACTCATGGCTATGCATGCCAGGCACAGGCAATAATTGGTCATGATACCTATGAGCGGCTGCCCCAAATAGAGGCTCCAACTTTGGTTATAGCCGGCGATGCTGACAGGCTGATTCCAGTCGAGAACTCGAGGGTTCTAGCTTCCAGAATACCAAATGCTGAGCTGGTTATACTGGAAAATGCAGGTCATGGTTTCTTCGGTGACGCCGCGGACGAATCCACAAAGGCAATACTCGATTTTCTGAGGCGGCACCCGAAGGGCAAGAAAAAAGCCTAGAGGTTGAACATCCTGTTGAGTGGTCGCTCGGCGTGCCTCATTCCCTTTTCTTAAGCCAGGGGATGAACATGGGCACCCTTTTCTTGTATTCCAGGTATTCCCTGCCGAACTTTTTCTCCATCTCCTTTTCTTCAATAGCTTTAATGTAGAGGACGTTGATCACTATGAACAGCGGGGTGAAGATGAAGATGAGTGACAATGAGCCGAGCAGTACCCCCAGCCCGAGCATGAAGATAAACAGGCCAAGCAATATAGGGTTTCTGATATGGGCGTAGAGTCCACTGGTAATCAGCTTCGGCGGCGGGTTGAAGGGTACGGGTGTACCTCTGGTGCTAAAGAAGGCTATGACCGGCCAGAACATGATGAGGAAGCCAGGAACCGTAATAAGCCAGCCCAGCACCAGGCTCCACAACGACGGGCTGAAATGGAGACAGGCAAGCCATTTGTCCAGCCATAATGCGGCGAAGATGAAGAGGACTACGATGCCGAAGAAGATAACCAGAGCTATCGGCATTATACGCATTCTACGCTTAATGCCTCCGGTGGCTACCCTGTAGACATAATCGGCATATCTATCCCAGATGCTCATTTCTGTTATCCTTTCAGCGTTGTCTCGGTGTGTGTTATAGTTAATGTAGGGACAAGCCTTTAGGCTTGTCCGAAAACATTATATACAATTTCACGGGCAGACCTGAAGGTCCGCCCCTACATAAATTTGTTTGACAGTCAGGTGACATAGGCGTATCATCGGGACGCTAATCATTTGGGAGGTAAGATGGCACGCGTAAAATTAGTTGAGAAAGAACAAGCCGATGAAGTTATTAAAGAGATGTTCCAGAAATTGGAAGACCGTAGAGTTCCCGTACTCAATTTGTTCAAAGCCGTGGGCAATTGTCCCAAAATAGGCCGCAATTTCGTCAGGTTGGGCAATTCAATACTCAATCCGGAGTTTATCGACCCGAAGTTAAGGGAACTGGCTATTTTACGGGTTGGCAATTTGCTCAGGTCGGAATACGAGTTCACCAAGCATGTAACCATAGGCCTGGACGTTGGCGTGGCTAAAGGCCAGATAGACGAGCTTTCCAATTGGGCATCTTCGAAGAAGTTCACCGATATAGAACGTGCTGTTTTGCAATACACCGATGAGGTAACGCTGAACGTTAAGGTCAGCGACAGCACCTTTGCTAGTTTGAAGAGATTTTTTGATGACAGGGCAATCGTCAAGCTTACGGCAACCATCGGCTACTATGGAATGGTATCCAGGATACTGGTGGCTCTGCAGATAGAACTGGAACCTGGCGAAAAGGCTTTCATACCGAAATACTAAGGCGCTGCATTCAGGGAGGTTCATTCTATGTTGAGATTAAAAGATAAGGTGGCAATTGTATCGGGCGCCGGCTCCATAAGGCCTGGTATGGGGAACGGGAAGACAACCGCCATCTTATTTGCCAGGGAGGGAGCAAAGGTAATCGCCGTGGACAAGAATCTTGAAGCGGCTGAAGAAACGGTCAGATTAATTGTTGGAGAAGGTGGTGAGGCAAGGGCAATACAGGCCGATGTGACCAGGGAAGCGGAGGCTAAAAAAGTTATCGATGCAACGGTGTCTACTTATGGCAAGCTGGATATACTGTTTAATAATGTAGGTATCGGCCTGGGTGGTAGCGGCCTTAAGGTGACCGAGGAAGAATGGGATGCTATCATGGATACAAACCTCAAAAGTATACTCTTTATGTGCAAATATGCCGTGCCGGAGATGAGGAAAGTTGGCGGTGGAGCCATCGTTAATAATGCATCTATGGCAGCATTTTACAGTCACCGCATCTATGCCTACGCTACTTCAAAAGCCGGTGTTATGGCATTGACCAGGTCTCTAGCAGTGGGAATGGCGAAGGATAACATCAGGGTGAACTGCGTGGCGCCCGGCTATATAGACACTCCAATGGTTCAAGCTATTATGAACGAGAAGCGTGAGCGTAGTATTGAAGAACGCGTTCCAATGCGCAGACACGGTAAAGCTGAGGAAGTAGCCTATGCCGTCCTTTTCCTGGCATCAGACGAAGCTTCTTTCATAACCGGGCAAACTATCTGCATTGACGGCGGCATGTCGGCGACGTGATACTGCAGACCTGAAGGCTTTTTTATTTGCTTTTCCTGATTTTTTCGAGAGATGCCTTAGCATGGGGTGCCATGCCCCAGAATTTGGTCAGCTTTTCACAGGCATATTCATCGCAGTAGGCGCAGTTCTCGACACCCTTTTCCTTGCCGCACTTCCTTATCCCGCAAACATAGCAGTAATTGATGATTCTTTTGCTGTCGGACTTGCAGCCATCGCAGTTAATGTCCTCTGGTTTGATGGCCATGTTGTACTGCTTAGACCACATCTCGGCGACATTCTTCCTTTTGGCGTCATCGTTTTTCTGAGTCGCCTCAAATGCCGGGCATTCAGTGCAGACTATTCCACAGTAGGCAATCATCTTGTCCATGGTTTCCTCCTTTGGTTGGCGTCCGGCGGGTTATCTTTTAGAAAGCTTGGCTTTCGCCTTGCGCCATCGCGTGAAATAGAGTACCACAACCAGGATGATAATCCAAACAGGGCTGAATATCACCAGCCAGATAGCTATGTTAGCTAATGCCTTGCCAAAGGTAGCCAGGCCACGAATCGCCGATTTGAGGGTCTCCAGAGCGCTCCAGCCGGTTCCGTCTATGGGCTTTGTTTTCTGTAAACTTACCTCGATAAGCGCCATGTCCGAGGTGCGCTCCAGATACTGAATGCGCCCCTTAATCCGTTCGATTTCCTGTCGCACGTTGGAGAGTTGCTGGTACACCTTTAGTGTGTCTTCCACCGTCTCGGCTTTCTTGAGCAGTTCCAGATATTGGGCTTCGGTTGCTTCCAGGTTGCGAAGCTGAGCCTGCAGGTCGGTGTACTCTTCAGTTACGTCTTGACTGTCGGTGCTCTCGTTAGTCACCTTGACTGCTAGTTTGCGGAGTTTCTCGAAAGCTTCATCGAAGCGGTCAGACGGTACTCGAATCGAAATTCTGCCATAGGTTATGTCTTTATCTCCTTGCTTATTGGAGGAGACTACATAGCCATCTAATTCTTTGGCAACTCTGGTGACGCCAGTAATAGCCTCGGTTATATCGTTCACCTCCAGCGTCATATAGCCAGTCTTCACCAGTCTGCGGTCTATATCTGCCCCTTCAGATTCAGTGGGAGCATAGCTTGATGCAGCTTCATAGGCGTAATTCTTAGATATTCCTCCTGCCGCTGGAAACACTCTCTCTGCCGATGGTGCTGGTGGCGGTATTGGACTTTGTTTGGCTGCACAGCCTGCAGCCAGTACCAGCCCCAGGATTAGAAGTACAGGTATGACGATTTTAGCTAGCCTGTTCATTTTTACCTCCTTTTGTCCTTTTCTTTTAGTAATATACGGATAATCTGGAAAAGTATTACAGATTAACGAACCAATGCCTTTAAAGTTTATATTTTAATGGCTAAGCCTATTTCTTCTTAATCGGATATCGGATGGTAGTCTTCTGGACTTTGGCTCGAGGCGATGTCAGGTATTCTTCCTCGTGAACACCGGCTATTTCGTAGCCGTTTTCCTCAATAAATTTATGCAGTCGCTCAACTGTAGGTTGTTCCTGGCTGTAAGAGCCGATGTGGAGGAGTTGAGCCACAGTTCCATAGTCCCACTGCTCGATTTTGACTTCAATACCGGCAGTTTTCTGTGGGAGGGATGTTATTTTGTCAGGGATAGGCAGTCCCCAGATGCCGAGCCAGTCGTTCTTGGGGGCAAGATGGGCATTAGGCCAGCGCGCCCGCAGGCCGCTGACTTTGAACTCAATGCCCTTCTTTTTCAAGTCGAACTTCAGCTTGTAAACCGAACCGTATAGCGCCGGCAGGAATTCAGCCGCAACTTTGTTGGGGTCGCCTTTCGTGTAGACGACAGCCATCTTCTGTGATGGCATGTGGAGTATCTGTGGCTCTTTCTTAGTCGTTGATTTCTGCGATGTCATGTAAGCACCTCCTGGAGCTTTAGCGGTTGCTATGTGCCTAATTATACATCTGACTGGTCTAAAGTAGAATGCCCAAGAGGCGAATCTGATATAATATTTGAATGCTGGGCTAGCTTTGTAGCCATCACTCTCTATCGGTTTTGGACTAGTAAAGCAGAGAGGGGGCATTAATGGGTCAGTCTATAGTTGAAGAACTAGAGCCGCTATTCAATCCCAAGTCAGTTGCTGTAGTCGGGGCAACAAACAACTGGAACAAGTGGGGATGCTTGACTTTCACCAGCGCCCTAAATGGTTTCCGTGGTCCAGTATACCCGGTGAACAATAAAGAAAATGAAATCTTGGGCCATAAAGCCTTTGCCCGCATAAGTGATATACCGGAGCCGGTTGACCTTGCTGTCTTCGTTATCCCGGCTCCCATCGTTGCCTCAGTCATGGAGGACTGTGTGGCCAAGGGTGTGAAGGCGGGAGTAATTATTTCAGCTGGCTTTGCCGAGATTGGAGAAGAGGGGAAGAAGCTGCAGGATGAAGTTTTGAGGATTGCCAGAAAAGGTGGGATTCGTTTCATTGGCCCTAACTGCATGGGATTCTGGAGCGCCTCGTCCGATTTGAGGGCATTTATGTTTCCGTTGCCGGTTGAGGATGGGCCATTGGCTTTTGTATCGCAAGGTGGGAACGTTGGCGGTGCTGTGGTGACATCCGGCCACATGCGCGGAATAGGTTTTCATCGTTACGTAAGCTGCGGTTGTGCTGCGGACATACAGATTGAGGACTACATAGAGTACTTCGGTGAGGACCCACAAGTAAAAGTCATTCTGGCATATATAGAAGGCTTGGTTGATGGCGGGCGTTTCTTAGAGAAGGTAAAAAAAGTGACTCCGAAGAAGCCAGTCATCGTTCTGAAGCCGGGCAAAACGGACGCTGCTGCCAAGGCGATAACGTCTCACTCCGGGGCGCTGGCGGGTTCTGATGAGGCTTATGAGGCTGCTTTCAAGAGCATTGGGATAACCAGGGTGGAAAGTCCTGAAGAGCTGCTGGATGTTGCCATCGGATTTATAACCCAGCCGCTCCCCAAAGGCAGAAACGTGGCCATATTGACCCCCGGCGGTAGCTACGGAGTTATCTGTGCTGACGCCTGTGCCGCAGAGGGCCTCAATGTGGTCAAGTTGCCAGACAACGTTATCGCAGCGTTCGATAGAGTATTTCCACCACGGTGGAGCCGTGGCAACCCTGTGGACCCTGCTGGAGATAGGAACTTCGTCGCCTTTCTTACCGCTCCAGATAAATTGTTAAAGGTGAGCGAGGTTGATTCACTGATTTTTATGGGATTTAGCGGTTTCTCAATTTTTGCCTCGCTGTTCGTGTCTACAGATTCTGGTGGAACTGCTCCGTGGCTTTCCTCACGCGAAGCATTCCGTGAGCTTGCCAGTGCATTTACCAAGGCGCTTAGTTCGAAAGATGCTGCGGAAATCGGCAAATTTATAAAGCCTATTGTTTCTGGTATGGCTTCAAGGATGGGTATTTATCATGAGGAAGAAATCGGCGAACTGACGGAGATAGTTGCCTCTGCCATCGCCTCTGGGCGGCTCAATGTACCATTTCTCATTAGCGGTTTTTTGCCCCCGGGCTCTCAGGCTCTAGCCGAGATGGGAGTTCGAAATCAACCTACAACTAATGAAGCGGTGGCTCATTTTCTGGTGGCATTGGCGGAGCAGTGGGTGGCAAGTAATGGGAAGCCGGTGCTTACCACCACCTTCTTTGCTGAGGACCAGCCCCGTCTACAGGGGACTCATTATGCTTATCCTTCTGGCAGACATGCCGCCAGGGTTCTGATTAAGATGGTGGAATATAAGGAGTACCTGGAAGCTATCGGCGCATATAAGGGATGATGCCTCGTTCTGTGTAGTGGTTGAAAGGAGGGACCGGTATGTCAAAAATCCAACATGTATTTGGAATTATGCTTATGCTTGTAGTTGTGCTCCTGTTTGGCACGATTGGCTGTATGTCGTCTGTTTCGGATAGCGACTGTGGCACGCTGCAAGCCGAGCTGGATAGAGCCAATGCTGAATTAAATAAGCTTAAGGCTGAGCTGGAAGGAATACAAGCTGAGGTTACCGCAGTTAAGACTGCTTCTCTGGAGGAACTACTGCAGCAGCGGAGGTCAATCAGAGAATATATTGACGCACCTCTAACTCAAGACGAAGTGATGAAGCTGCTCTGGGCTGGGCAGGGGATAACCAGTGCCAGAGGTTTTCGCACTGCGCCTTCGGCCGGGGCGCTTTACCCTCTTGAGATATATCTGGTAGCTGGTAATGTGGATAACCTGGCACCTGGCATCTATAAATATAATCCTGTAAAGAATGACCTGACCCTTGTCAAGGAAGGAGATGCCCGGGCTATTCTGGCTTCGGCATCTCTGGGCCAGAGAAGTGTGGCGGACGGAGCCATAGATATTGTGATTGCTGCTGTCTACGAGCGGACGCAAATCAAATATGGCCCCAGGGGCGAGAGATATGTCCATATCGAGGTTGGTCATGCTGCTCAGAATATATGTCTTCAGGCGACCGCCCTGGGGTTGGGGTTGGTGACGATTGGTGCCTTCGATGATGCTGCGATAGCAAAAATTATTGGAATGTCCTCTGATGAAGCTCCGCTGTATGTGATGCCGGTGGGCAGAATAAAGTAGGGCGACCTTACAAGGTCGCCCTGGCAGGATTTGGCGAAAACTACTCTTGGCTAAGGTTATTTCCCCGCCTTGGACTTGTTGTTTGGCTTATCCTTGTCGGGCTTGTTTTGACCATTGTCTTGGGTAGCTTCCTGTCCCTGTGTTTGATTGTCTGTGACCGAGTTTTTCTTTAGCTGCCCCTTACCCGGATTGGCTTCCTCATCGTCATCGTCTTGAGTCGCTTGTTCGCTGCCAGCCTGGTTTTGCACCTCTGACATTATTTGGAGCTGCTCCTCTGCGCCTTGGTTCTCTACCCTCTCCCTTATCTGAAGCTGTTCCTCTTCTTGGTCTTTGTCCTTCTTGCCGGCGTGCTCAGCAGCCTGGGACTTCGGATTAAACGGCTTTTGCAATCCCGGCGCTTTTTCAATCCCCTTACCGGGAACGCCACTTAGCTTGAGTATCTCAAATTTGGTCAAAAGCGTCTTGCTAATAATAGTGAGGGAAACTGTAGCTGTGTCGCTACCAGTTAGGCTATTGCCGAGACCGTCAGTACCGGTAACATTAGCCGTATTGACGATGGACTTGCCTCGTAGAAAATCCCAGATTGAGACGGTGTAAGTAGCATTGGCTGTGATAGTCTGGCCGGGGGCAAGCGCCATGTTGTCGTTACCATTCAGGGTTATTGGGCCTAGCTTGTCATCTTCCAAGGTTATGTTGTCAATAGCGATGTCACCCGTGTTCGTAATAGTGTAAGTATAGGTAATAACTTCATGTGGTGAGGCCGTTTCCCTGTCAGCTTCTTTGTTTATCTGAAGTTCAGTGTTGTATGACAATTCAACCGTGGCTGTGCCTGTATCAGTGAAGAGATTACCGTCAGGGTCAGTACCTGAGACTTCGGCGGTGTTCACCAGCGGGCCAGGTAAATCAGTTTCAGCCACAGTGTAGGTAGCAGTAGCTGTAATAGTGGCACCGGAATCGAGGCTTGTTTGCCCGCCGAGGTCGATTGTACCAAGCGGGTCATCTTCTAAGGTGATGTTCTCGATGGTGACATTGTCGGTGTTGGTGATAGTATAGGTGTAAGTGATGGTATCACCTACAGAAGCCGAGGTTGGGTCGGCTGATTTGCTGATGCTGAGGCTAGCTTCCTCCTGGGCGCTGACATTTATCATGGACATGGGCATCAGCAGGGCGACGATGGCTATTAGTACCGGGATGCTCCACTTTTTCATGTTTTGAACCTCCTCTTTGTGGGTTTTTTTGATAGGACGGTTTTCTGTATAGAATTCCGTCCTGTCGCTAATTAATAAACGAAATGGAGCAGAAAAGGTTTATGCACGGTTAGGCAGGAGGCTGAGCGGGGCTAAAGCCCCGCGGCTATGTGTTTTACTAGAGGGTTGCCTGAGCGGTGCTCATGTTATGGTTGGAAAAAGCTGCTTGTCCAGGCGGGTCTGGGTGGTGCTTGGCCTGACTTGAGCATCTCTTTCCACTGCTCGTCGGTGAGGCGGCTGTCGATGGGCTGTTTGAACTCGTAGTAGCTTAAGGTAGGCCCGGCGCCGATGATAGTCCTGCCATCAGGGACTTTGTAAGCTACCAGTATAAGGTCGACATAGCCCACTCCTTCTTCCAGAACCTGCGCCGGTGTGTTGGTATCAGTGTGGACGTCAGCCACAATAGTCGTTTCCTTGCCTTCGGCTTCGACGCCAACGATTATATTCTCAAGGCTCTTGCCGAAGTCCCTGATGAAGTCATAGTCGTCCTGGGTAAGCTCCTTGCCCTCAAGCTCGTCGACGGCTATAGTCAGCGACCTTTCCAGAACGGATTCCAAGCTTACCAGGCGATTATCCTCTTCCTGGCTCAGAGCGCCAAGCTGAGATAGTCCGGCTCTGGTCATTCTGGTCAGGTCTAGCATACGGGCGTAAAACGCTGGCACCGGCTCGATATAGCCGACGAGCGACTTTGGCGGCGGCAGCGGTCCCGGTGCCATTGCTAAAGTGGGGGTGTAGCTTTGCTTGGCGTACAGTATGGTGTCGTGCCGGAGCTCCGCCCAGGATGCTAGAGCGGTGTTAAGCTCCTTGTCCTGCCAGGCTTCGGTCTGCATAAATGTGGGATAGCCCTTGCCGAATTTCTCAAGCAATGAGTCCAAGGCATATAGCCAGGCCCAATACAGGTTGCGGTTCCAGTCCTCTTCGGTGAAGGCAGCGAACTGGTCTTTAAGCTGCTTGAGCTGCTTATCATAGCTGGTGTCCTTGCCCTGATATTCGGTGTCTCCTTCTCGTTTTAATATGTCATAGGCTCTGTCTGAGCCGAGCACTGCCATGATGTCCAGTCCTCTGGGGAAGCACCTGGCCGGGCCCAGTTGGGTCATCTTCATGGTGAAAGGATTACCCGTGCCGACATACAATCCCACTGCTGGCGATACCAGGTTCTGGAACATGTAGGAGTCAGGGACGAACCGCTGCCCCATAAACCTCATGCCTTTGGTCTTGGCCAGGCACTCGTAGAGTTTCTCCTTTGTTACAGGGGGGTAGATGATACAAACTCCTGAGCCGCCGTAGATTTCAGGATTTCTCATCTGAGCCAGCTCTGCTTTCAGCTCGAGCATCTTGGTTTCAGCAGCGAGCTGGTTGAGGGCGAATTCCTGTCCGAAGACTTTCTCTAAGGCGGTCAGGTATTCGTATGGTGTCAGGTCATCGGCGGTGCCGACGAAGAAAGAGGTGACGGCATAGATTCTGTCCCAGACATCTTTGGCGGTATAATCGGCGACTTTGACACTGGGCAGCTCGGCTGAAATAAGAGATGCCTGAATGGTAGCGATTTCGGCATCCTCCTCGGATATCAAGGCGTCATCGCCTCCCTTGAGCAAGAAGGCCATCCTGCCGTACCACATCATCGTCTTGAAGTAGCTCTTCAATATCTCACTGCGGGTGTAATGTCCCCTGGGCACATATTGAGAATAGTCCTCACAGTAGCAGAGGGGCACATCGCATATACAATTTTTGTCTGAATTGAAGACAGAGCTGGGTTTGAATCCCTGGTGAGCTTCGATATTCTTGAGTTCCTCGTTGACCTCCTTTTTGACATAGCTGGGAATGTCGAAGTCTATCTTATTTGAAGGTGTCTGAAGCAGCTTTAGAGCCACGGCGAAATAGGCTACGTTTCTTCTGGCAGCTTCTTTAAGCGCCGGCTGGGTGAAAGCCTGGTAGTCGGCTTCGGCTCTTTTAAGCATTGCCAGGCTCATATCGATAAGCTGGCTGTAAAACTCTTCCTCCTCGATTCGCTTCAGAATTTCGTTGAACTGAATATGATACAGGTGAAGCAGAGTGTCTGTGGTGACGAATATAGGGACATCCATGTTTTTCAGGGTTTTATATGGCCCCACAATGTCATCACCACCCCACTGAATAACCACGAAGCCGTTTCCTTTGAGCAGGGCTTCCTGTCCGGAATTCAAGTTGAACTCGCTTTGAATCTGGTCCGAGTTAGTTATTTGAGTCGAGTCTAAGGGGAGAGAATATGTTGGACTTTTCGGGGTAAAGCTGACTGAAGTTGGCTTGTAGGCTGAAGCCATTGCCAGCTTGGGATTAGGCAGTTCGCTGGTTGGAGGAACGGTGAGTTGTGGCGTGGTGTGACTTGGTGCTGGTTGGGTTGCGCAGCCGCTGATAACTATGGCTAGAGCAATGACGGCAGCGGTAAGGATTTTGGCAACTTTCATCTCAGCCTCCTTGGAGTTGGGCAGTTTGATTGTATTCTAGCAATTTTAGCTGTTATTTAATAGTGCCTGCATTTGGCGAATTAGTCTGGAATTTATTAGATGGCTGGGCTCTGTTACCAGTGTTTTTGCCACTTCGAAGGGGAAGGCTGGCTTTGACTGGGGCTAGTAGGATTTGTGTTTTCTCCATTCCAGGTTTTGTTATCACTTTGGCCACTTTCCCCAGCCCCGGTACCATGTTCATGTGACGGTTTTCCGTAGCTTTTCTTCGATATTGTGTTAATAGCTTGCTGCCAGTCAGTTTTGGCTTGCGGTGATGCCTTCTCCTTAGCGTTTTCCAAAGCTGTCAAACTCCTGGAGGTGCTCGTCTCCAGAGACTTCTTTAGCACTGTCTTGAAACGCTCCCTCTTGGCATCCCGTTCTTTATCCCCTTTGTCAGCTGTAGGTGGCGTTGTTGTTATCTCAGGTGGTGTTGGTGTAGGCTCAGGTGTAGGCGTAGGTACCGGTTCAGGTGTAGGTATTGGTGTCGGTTCAGGTGTAGGTGTCGGTTCAGGTGTAGGTGTCGGCTCAGGTGTAGGTATTGGTGTCGGTTCAGGTGTAGGTGTCGGTTCAGGTGTAGGTGTCGGCTCAGGTGTG